>JADLFL010000017.1 GCA_020845575.1 Acidobacteriota bacterium
ACGCCGTACGGCCTCGCTGATGGTCACGCCGTTGACGCGCACGGGGCTGCGCACGACGCGGCCGTTGCGCGCGACCCACACGAAGTCCTTCCGCACACCGAACATCGGCGCGCCTGACGGTCCGACGAGCTGGAAGGACTCCTGCTCGTCGAGCAGATATTCCTGGAGTCGGCGCCAGGTCTGGTCCCTGTTGGCGATGACGCGCGCCATCAGCCGATCCAGATCCGTGTCCGTGAGCCACGGGCTGAGGCCCGTGGCGTCCATGCCACGCAGAGGAGCGTTGCTCTCCACTCGAAAAGAAGATGGTGGTGTGGCTCCCATGTCGGGAGACCACACCACCGCCAGGGTGAAGCACGCGCACGACACGATGGCCGTGCGCGTGGGGATCACGACAACGACCAGCCCTGGCGATACTGCCGGCGCAGGAACTGCTCCGCGTCGGGCGCGTTGGGGATGCGCATGTTCGCGCCGTCGTAGGTGATCTTCTTGCCCGCGTTGAGCGCGACGACGCCGAGCAGCATCACTTCGGTGAGCTTGGCGGCGTACGAGAACGGGCACGTGACTTCCTGACGGCCACGGATCGCGTCGATCCAGTTCATCTCGTGCGATGTCGTGATCCGCTTGTAGGTCTCGCGCGGCTTCGGCGTGGCGTCGGCGAACGACTTGGGCAGCAGCCGCGGGTTCTGTGCGTATGTGCCGTGCAGCAGCTTGCCCTTGCTGCCGATGTAGAGCACACCGCCGCCCTTGTCGAACTCCTCGGTGCCGAGGTCGTCGATCTTCGGGGGCAGCAGGCCGCCGTCGTACCAGTTGATACGCACCGCGGGACGCGATCCCTTCGCGGGGAATTCGTAGTACGTGGTCGTGGCCGCCGGGTATGTCTGCTTGTTGTACGGCGTCGACTGCGTCTCCACCGTCGTCGGGTAGTCGAGATCGAGCGCCCAGAACGGGTGATCGATCAGGTGCGCACCCATGTCGCCGATCGCGCCGACGCCCCAGTCACACCAGCCGCGCCAGTTGAAGGGGTGATAGACGGGGTGGTACTCGACCAACGGGGCCGGGCCGAGGAACAGGTCCCACGCGAGCTTGTCCGGTACCGGATGCGGCACCTTGTTCATCGCGTCGCCAAGTGTCTCCATGACGTGCCTCATGTTCCACGGCTGCGACGAACGGCTCGTGCTGGTGGGCATCGCCGCCGGACGCGGAATGCCCTGCGGCCAGTAGGCGTACGGACGATTCGTCCAGATGTGCACCTCGCGTACTTCGCCGAGCGCGCCAGACTGGATGTACTCGTTCACCAGCCTCGCATCGTCTGTCGAGTGGCCCTGGTTGCCCATCTGCGTGACGACCTTCGTATCGGCCGCCTTCTTCGCGAGCGCGCGACACTCCTCAACCGACCACGCGAGCGGCTTCTGCACGTACACGTGCTTGCCGAGACTCATCGCCGCCGTCGCGATCACCGCGTGCACGTGATCCGGCGTGGCGATCATCACCGCGTCGATGTCCTTCTGCTTCTCGAGCATCTCGCGGTAGTCGGTGTAGCGCGCGGCCTTGCCGGCCTTCTCGGCGAGCCGGCGCTGCGCGGCGATCTGCTCCTGCATCCGCACCTTCATCTCGGCCGGCGGCGCGGGGTTGGCATCGGCAAGGCGCTTCTCGGCGGCTGCAGCCTGCTGCGGCAGCGCGTCGAACTGTCGCTGCGCGAAGCCCCAGTCCACATCGCACAGAGCGACGATGTTCTGGCTGGCGAGCTGGGTCATGTTCGACCGCCCCATGCCGCCGATGCCGACGCCCGCCACGTTCACGAGGTCGCTCGGGGCCGTCTGCCCCTTGCCGAGTACGTGACGCGGGACGATCGTGAGACCAGCCGCGGCCATCGCGGCGCCGCGGACGAACGTGCGGCGCGGGACGCCTTGTGTGTCCTTCGTGGTATCGCTCATGGATTGCGAACTCCTCTGCGCGGCGCGCGACGGCACGCCCGGATCGATTGCTCCGTAGCTTAGTACATCGATTCGCGATCACGGCGACCGGACCGATCCGTCAGCGGGCGGGATCGACCCGGGCCCCAGGCAGGACCTCGATGAACACGTCGCGCTGGCGCACGGCCTTGCCGAGCGGCACGGGCGAGCGGATCTCGAATCTGGCCCTCATGCCGTCGGTGAATGCGTCGACGGTCGCCTTGCCGACCTTCGGACTGGGAATGCCCGTCATCACGTCGAGTACGTGCCCGTCCTCGTCGAGGAGCACCACGGTGACGGTGATGCCGTCAGCGCTGACCGGCCCACCCGCGATCACGTGAATCTCGCCGTCGACGCGATGCCCTTCCAGCGAGGCACGCGCCTTGTCGACAACGCCCTCGATACGCAACGACGTGGGTTCGCACGGCGTGCGCGCCCCCACCGTGCCCTTCTCGACCCATTCGAGCGTCTTGCCGACGGGCGCGTCCCCTTCGGTGACTTCGAGGATGTAGCCCGACGGCTGTTCGGTGAACTCGCTGCGGTTGGCCAGCCGGAAGCGGTACGGGATCAGGCCATCGGGTTCGACGCGGCTCACGCGCGCTTCGTTCTCCAACTTCGGTCCGATGGGCGCCCAGCGGTCGTTGGTGTACTGCAGCCGGAGGGAGACGTCGTTCAGGCACGACCCGGTGTTGCGCAGCGCCCCGACCAGGAACCCGAGCTTCGTGTTCTCGAGCGTCACGCCGGAGTTCCTGACGGGCTGCACCTCCACGCCGCGGCTTCCGAGGATGCGCGCTGACGTCGGCAGCGCCACCCACAGCGGCAGCCTGTCGCTGACCCTGACCTCGCGCGTGCTCGTCGGCGGGCGCATGAGATCGAAGCCGATCTGCGCCCGCGCAGGCGTCGCCGCCACACACGAGAGGACAGCGAGCACCGCCACGCCACGAACGCCCATCCGCATTGCTCCCTTCGCGTCCTGACGACAGCATGCGCGTGAAAGACGAGATCGGCAACCGGCAACGGGCAACCGGACGCGGCCCATGGGCTCCTGTCCGCAACCGGTTGCCCGTTGCCGGGTTGCCGGTTGCCGGCCCCTACTGCTGTTGCTGCTCCTCCTGTTCCTCGTCGGTGACGAGCGGGGCGACGTCGGTTTCCGGGGCGGACCAGTAGAGGGCAGGCATGACGTCCGCTGGGGCGATGGGGGCGTCAGTGGTCTGCACGCGCACGGCGACGCCGAGTTCGCTGCGGGCGTTGCCCTTGAACGAACCCCGCGACGGCGGGACGTCGTGGTAGTCGCGGCCGATCGCCACGCGGATGTGGCGATTCATCGCCAGCGTCCTGTTGGTGGGATCCACGCCGATCCAGCCGAGACCGGGTAGCCACGCCTCGACCCACGCATGCGACGCGCCGTCGACCGATCGCTCGCCCGCGCGGTTGTCATGGAACAGGTAACCGCTCACATACCGGCATGGGATGCCCATGCCGCGGACGAGCGCGATCATCACGTGCGCGAAGTCCTGACAGACGCCGCGGCGATTGGCCAGGGCTTCGTCGATCGGCGAGTCCACGCGCGTCGATTGCGGCGCGTACTCGAACGCGTCGTACAACTGGTGCTTCAGCCGCCGCACCAGCGACAGCGGATCCACGTCGCGAGACAGGCCCAGCTCCCGCCCGAACGCTTCGAGCGCCTCCGTCGACCTGGCGTAGTGCGACGGTTCCAGGTACTCGAAGAACCGCTCGCGCGTGCCCTTCTCGTCAAGCAGATCCCACGCCGCCGGATCGCACCGCTCGGGAATCGCGATGTCCGACACGAACTCGACCACCGATTCGGCGACGACGGTCAGCTCACGATGACGCGCGGGCACGTCGAAGTGGTGCACGACGTTGCCTTCGGGATCCTGGTAGGCGAACACACGCGCGCGCGGCGTCGTGGTGAGCTCGAAGCGCAGACAGCGCTGCACGCTCTCGGTGCGCGGCTGCATGCGCACTTCCATCACGCTCTCGCTGACGGGAGCGTCGTACCGGAAGTGCGTCAGGTGGTAGACGGTATATCGCATAAGGGCAGTTCACGGCCGGCAACGGGCAACCGGCAACCCGGCAACCGGGACTTCACGCCGACTCCGATTCGAGCTGGTAGCTGATGTAGCTCTGATACGTGGCGTGATGGATCAGGCGGCACTGGCGGCGGACGTGTTCGAGCGTCTGGAGCAGATCGCCGTGCAGCAACTCGTCGATCTGCACGAACTGCAGCGACGCGCGCAGCAATCCCGCGAGGCGTTCCACGCGCGCCGGCTGCGTGCGGCCCGACAGGCGCGCGAGGTGGCGCAGCGACTCCTCGATCCGGTCGGCGCAGAAACGCAGCGAGCGCGGGAACTGCGCATCGAGGATCAGGAAGTCGACGACGTGGAGGGGCTGGATGGAGGCCGAGTACAGGCGGAGGTAGGCGTCAAACGACGCACAACAACGAAGCAGCGACAGCCACTCGACGTAGTCGGCGGCTTCGAGGCCGCTGCGCATGCCCTCGTGGAACTCACGCAGATGGACGTCCATCAGCATGGACGTGTTGATCGACCGCTCCAGGAAGCGGCCAAGCTCCATGTACTGCCACCCCTCCCCGCGCGTCATCGTCGAGCTCGTCATGCCCTTGAAGAGGTAGACCGAGTGCCGGACGTCGCGGAACAGATCCTCGGGCTGCTCGCGCCATCCCTGTGACTCACGTGCGGCCTGGAGGCGCAGATACAGTCGATTGAGCTCCTCCCACATGTCCACGCTGATCTGCTCGCGCACCTGGCGCGCGTTCTCGCGCGCGTGCGACACGCATGCCCGCAGCGACTCCTCGCGCTCGCCGACCGTGAGTTCGACGGCAAGCGCAGGCAACTCGACCTGCCCGGCGCGCTGCGCATCGAGCGCCTGGAGCGCGCTGAGCAGGCGGACGCCGTGCCGCGACGCCGACTCCGGCGTGCGATCGGCAGACAGCACGACGGCGATCTCGAGCAGACGCGCGGTGTGCTCGGCCCGTTCGAGGTAGCGACTCATCCAGTACAGGTGGTCCGCGACGCGCGAGAGCATTTGGCCACCACCTCTCATTCGAGCACCCACGTGTCCTTGCTGCCGCCGCCCTGCGACGAGTTCACGACGAGCGAGCCCCGTCGCAGCGCCACGCGCGTGAGGCCGCCGGGAACAATCACTGTCTGCTGGCCGGCGAGGATGTACGGCCTGAGATCGATGTGCCGCGGCTCGACCCGATCGTCGACAAAGCACGGTGCGCACGAGAGATCGAGCGTCGGCTGGGCGATGTAGTTGCGCGGGTCGGCGAGGATCCGCTCGCGGAACTGCTCGCGCTGTTCCGCTGTGCTGTGCGGGCCGATCAGCATGCCGTAGCCGCCAGACTCGCCGACGGCCTTCACCACGAGCTTCTCCAGGTTCTGGAGCACGTGATCGCGCTGCACGGGATCGTCGAGCAGGTACGTCTCCACGTTCTGGAGGATCGGGTCCTCGTCCATGTAGAACCGGATCATCGCGGGTACGTACGCGTACACGGCCTTGTCGTCGGCCACGCCCGTGCCGATGGCATTGCCGAGCGCGACGTTGCCCGCGCGATAGGCGTTGAACAGCCCCGTCACGCCGAGCTGCGAGTCGGACTTGAACGCCAGCCGATCCACGTAGTCATCGTCCACGCGGCGATAGATCACGTCCACGCGCTGCGCGCCAGACGTGGTTCGCATGTAGACGACGTTGTCGTGGACGAAGAGGTCACGTCCCTCGACGAGTTCGATGCCCATCTGGCGCGCGAGGAACGCGTGCTCGAAGTAGGCGGAGTTGAACACGCCCGGCGTGAGCAGCACCACCGTGGGGTTCGGCCGACCGTGCGGCGAGAGATCGCGCAGCGTGCGGAGCAGAGCTTGCGCGTAGTGATCGATCGGGCGCACGTTGTAGCGCGAGAGCAGCCGCGAGAACGTGCGCTTCATCACGGCGCGATTGGCCAGCATGTACGACACGCCGCTCGGCACGCGCAGGTTGTCTTCGAGCACGGCGAAGTCGCCGTTGGAGAGCCGCACGAGATCGGTACCCGCCACCGACACGTAGCGATCCCCCGGCACGCGCAGACCGCGCATCTCGCGGCGATAGTGCGGGCAACTGACGATCAGCTCGCGCGGCACCACGCCTGCGCGCAGGATGCGACCCTCGTGGTAGATGTCGTGGAGGAACAGGTTGAGCGCGGTGATGCGCTGCGTGAGGCCGCGCTCGAGCGTGCGCCATTCGGCACCCGTGATGATGCGCGGGAGCAGGTCGTACGGGAAGATGCGCTCGGTGCCGCGGCTGTCGCCGTAGACCGTGAACGTGATGCCCTGGTGCAGGAACGCGCGGTCGGCGATCTGCTGGCGGCGCTGGAGTTCGCCGGCGTCGAGCCCCTGGAGTTGCTCGAGCAGCGGGGCGTAGTGGTCGCGCGCGTGTGCCGGCGCGGCGAACATCTCGTCGAAGGCGCGTGCCAGGGTGTAGTCGGCGAACAGGGACGCCTGCGGCGACGCTGGCCCGGGCGGCTCGGCGGTCGGCATGCGCGACAGTAGACCAGCCGGAGGCCACATCGCGCAAGGTGGCGCGCGCACTTTGTGGCAACAAGTCGTGTGCCGGACCAAACCAGATACTCGATGAAGCGAACGGGTTTCAACCCGTTCGTCAGACGCGGGCACCGCAATCGCGCATACTGCCGCCCATGACGTCCGTCCGGGTCGCCCTTGCGAATCTCCGCGTCCCCGCCACGCCTGACGAGTCGGTGCGCCTGGCCACGTCAGCTGTGGCCGCGGCAGGCGAGCGTGGCGCGCTGGTGCTGTGTTTCCCTGAGTGCTTCGTGCCCGGGTATCGCTGGCCGGGCACGGCGATGCCGGCGCCGGATGCCGTCTTCCTCGAGCGGGCACGGATTGCCGTGGCTGATGCTGCCAGGGCGGCGGGGATCACCGTCCTCCTCGGCACCGAGCGCATCACGGAGCGGGGGCTGCAGATCGCTGTGTGCGTGATCGGCCCCGACGGCGCTGTCGTGGGCTGGCAGGACAAGGGGCAGCTCGATCCGTCGGAGGAGTCCACGTATCCCGCGTTCGGCGCGGAACGCCGCGTGTTCACCGCGGGACCGCTGACGTTCGGCGTGGTGATCTGCCACGAGGGATGGCGCTATCCGGAGACAGTACGTTGGGCCGTGCGGCGCGGCGCGCAGGTCGTGTTCCACCCGCACGCGCACGTCGCCGAGCCGGGCAGCTATCGTCCCGTCACCTTCGCCGACCCGGCCAACACCTTCCACGAGAAGGCCGTGCTCTGTCGCGCGGCGGAGAACACCTGCTACGTGGCGTCTGTCAATTGCGCGAGTGAAGGGTCAGGCACCACGTCGGCGATCGCCCGACCTGATGGCACGCTGCTGTGTCATCAGCCGTACGGCGAAGCAGGCCTGCTCGTCGCCGACCTGGACCTCACGACCGCCACCGGCCTGCTCGCATCCCGCTGCCGCACGTCGCCGCTGTAGACAATGCGCGGTGGGCGGGCCTGGCAACCTGTCCGCCGTAGCCCGGAGGGCGAAGGTGGAAGCCCGGCCCCTCACCACTGGCAGGTCCACATCCACGGTTTCACGCGGTTCGCCCCATCGCAGAACCGCAAGCCCGCCGATGAAGCAGTAGCGCCAGGCCTGCGCGTCGCACACGCTCTGCAGCTCCGCTGCTGCCCTGATGACCGCGTTCACGGTCGGCGCATCTTCCGGAAGATCCGCTGTTGTTCGACCAGGCCGGATGACGGTCGCGGGGCGCGAGGTGGAGTCGTGTAGTCGGCCGTTCCGCAGAGCAGCGCGATGCTGGCGCAGGTATCCAGCCGGCGCAACTCCTCGCGTCTGACGCGCTCGAGGTTCGGTCCGGCATGCTTCCAGGCCAGAACCCACTGCCGTCCTCGTGCGATCTGTTCCGGCGACCACGACGCGACCGCGGAGGATCGAGACGTCACCTCGCGATTCTAGCGCGTGACCTTCGGCCTCGGACGCCGCGAGTTCGAAAATCACGGCACCGCGACAGGGGTTCGCGAGGGATCGCATCGCTCTCGGCCCAACGACGCACGCCCTCGCCACCGCGCAGCACGCGACCCCACTCGTCGACATAGCCGTCGTCGGTGAACGCCGCCACGAAGGCCTCGGTGTCTGCGTTGTTGATCGCGTCGACGGGCGCCTGGAGCGGAGGTGGGAGCACAGGATCGGTCATGAGGGGCAACCTGCACCGAAGTTACTGGCTACGGGTCCCTCGGTATCGGGTCCTCAGATCCGTCGGAGTTCCTTCACGACGTCGACGCGCAGCGCGAGGGCTGCGGGCACGCAGGCGGCCACGGCGGCGACACCGGTCACGGTCAGGACCACGGAGAGCCACACGACGAGATCCGTGCCGATCGTGCCCGCCATCTCGGGCCACGTCTGCCACATGCCGGCAAACGCCACGCCGGCGCCCAGCACCGCACCGACGGCCACGACGGCCGTTGCGCGCTGACACACCACCCAGACGATGTGCCGGGTCGATGCGCCGATGGCCCGCCTGACGGCGATCTCGCCGCGCCGCTCTTCGACGTAGCGCCGCAGCGCCCCACCGAGACCGAGCGTGGCCAGAACGAGGGACGCGACGGTGAACACGCGCAGCACACTGAGGATCAGCCGTGCGCCAGCGCGGTCATGCGCCGCCAGGTCCGCTACGGTCTCGACGATGGCGTCGGCCGCGCCGCTCGCCTGCACGGCCGACTCGAGTGCGCGCCGCGTCTGTGCGTCGCTCTGGAACGTCCTCGCCAGGAGCACGGTGTCCGCGCCCCCCTGCAGCGGCGACATCCGCAGATAGAGCGTCGGGGCCACCTGCGCGAGACGGCTCGCCTGACTGTCGTCCACCACCACGCCCGCGACGTGCACGCGTGACTCGTCCACCGCCTGCCCCACACCGAACTCCGCCGTCGACCACGTCAGTCCCATCCTCGCGATCTCGCGATCGAGCGCCTCGTTGATCACGCCCGACAGCAACCCACCCGCCTCATCCCGGAAGGCGGCCCCGCGCGACACGGCGATGCCCATCACCTCGAAGTACGCAGGCTCCACGTGGACGACACGCACCTTCATGCGCTGCGCCGTCGCCTCGTCACCGATGCGCCTGATGTCGACCGAACGGTTAACGCGGACCCGGGCCTGCACGCGTGGACGCTCGTCGGCGAGCGCCGCCACGCGCACCACCGGATCGCGGGCCACGTGCCGAAGGCGGGCCTCACGCGTCTCCGCCTCATCCTCGACGCGCACGACGAACACCGAATCCGCATCGCCGGGAAGCGTGGTCGCGTAGAGGTCGCCGATCGTGCGCACCAACGTCACGCCGACGCCCAGGAGTCCCGTCACGACGGCTACCTGCAGGACCATGAGCACTTCCGCCGTCGAGTACCCGGTTACTCGCCGCTGCATGGCCGTTGCGCTGGCAACGAGCGTGCCGGTGATCGCCCGGTGCGTGGCATAGCGCACCGGCAGGACCGTTGTCACCACCGCCGCGAGGGCGACGAGCGCGAGGAGGTACCACACCTGATGCCACTGAAACGCGATCGTCAGGTCGAGGGACGGGAACGCCATGGCGACATACCGCTGGAGGCCGTGGACCAGCAGCCAACTGATGCCCACACTCACGAGCAACGCGCACGCCGCCCACAGCGCGCTCTCTCCGAGCAGGCCTCTCGCCAGGCGCCACGGTGTTGCGCCGAGAGCGACACGAATACCGTACTGGCGTCGCCGCGCGACGGCGTCGGCGAGGAGCAGTGCGCTCGCATTCGCGATGCCAACCACGAGCAGGACCAGCGACGGTCCGAGCAGCGCCAGAGCACCCATGCGCGCGCGAGACGGTTGCTCATCGCTCAGCGAGCGTGCGGCGTACGTGCGGCGCTCGTCATCGCGCTCCTGATCGATCGCTCTCGACCGCACGAGTTGGTCGTAGGCCTCCAGGCTGGCGCCGTGTCGCAGGCGTCCGATGACGTGCCACGTGTCCTCGTGTGCGGCCGACGGTGCGGGAGACGCTGCCACCCACACGTCGAAGCCGCGCATCGGAAACCAGAACCCGGCAGGTGTGACGCCGACGATCGTGTGCGGCATGCCGCCGATCAGCAGGTCCTGTCCGAGTGCCGCGCGAGCCGTCCCGTACCAGCGACGCGCCATGTCGTCGCTCACTACCGCCGTCGCATCCGTCGCGTCGAGCGCCCGGCCCTCGGCCATCGTCACGCCGAGTGTCGCGAAGAAGTCCGGCGTCACGACCACGACGTCGCGCGCGCCGCCATCGCTGTCCCCGGCACGGTGAACGGATCGGCGTATCGGGCGATAGGCCGTCGTCGTCGCGAGGAACTCGTCGTCGCCGCGGATCGTCCGGAAGGCCTCGAACGGGACCGATTGCGGCGGCGTGCCAGGCCCACCGACGACCCCGACGCGCACGAGCCCACGCGGGTCATGCACGGGCGGTGTCGTCGACAGCACCTCGGTGAACACGCTGTAGACAGCGCCCGACGCGCCGGCCGCCACGCCGATCGTCACGATGGCCGCCAGCGCGGACCAGCGACTGTGATATCTGAGCTTCATACGACCATTCACCGCATCTTGCCGGCGACGATCACACGTCGACACAAACCGTCGGCGGCGGCACGTCAGGGACAGAGCGCGATGCTACCAGTTTTCCCAGGACAACAAGGGAAGAACCCTCATGCGCTGGACGTCTGCTCGATGGTACGAGTAGTGTTCGTGCGGACCATGACGGGCGACCAGGGGAGGTGCGGGTGACAGCTGTCGAACTGCGCGATCTCGTGCGTCACATGGAGTGGGCAGATGCGCATACATGGCGATCGGTGCGCGACCTGCCGGCGGCGCAGGAAGATGATCGTCTCCGCTACCTGCTGCACCACATGCACATCGTCCAGGAGGTCTACCTGCAGGCCTGGAGAGGCGACCCGTTCGTGGTCACCGAACTGACGGCGTATCCGGACCTCGCGTCGATCGAACGGTGGGCGCGGCCGTACTATCCGGCCGTGGCGGCGTTCAGCGCCGACGTGGACGCGACGACGTTGGCGCGGCCGGTAGCGTTTCCCTGGGCGGAGATGATCGAGGCGCAGTTCGGGACGGTGGCGCCGGCGACGCTTGCCGAGAGCGCGTGGCAGGTGCTGTCGCACACGACGTATCACCGTGGACAGGTGGCGACGCGCGTGCGGGAGATCGGCGGCGAACCGCCGACCGTGGACTTCCTGGTGTGGGTGTGGACAGGCCGCCCCGCGCCGCAGTGGTGAGCACGCTCGCCGCCAGGTCTCAGATGAACGTCAGTCCTGCGTTACGGAAGTTGGCGCCGAGGACCGTGGTGGAGTCGGTGCCAAGCCAGTTGTCGAGGACGCGGGCGTAGACCGAGCGGAAGTCGGTCTGGTATCGGACGTCGCCGTTGTTGCTCTCGAGCGTGGGATTGCCGGGCGTGTTGCGCAGGTCTGGAGCGGTGCCGACGAGGCCGCCGCTGACCCCGCCGCCCATCACCATCATCGTGCTCGCCGCGCCGTGGTCGGTGCCCTGGCTGCCGTTCTCGTACACGCGCCGGCCGAACTCGGAGAACTGGAGCACGAGCGTGTCGCTCAACAGGCCCTGGTTGCTCAGGTCCTGGTAGAACGCGAACACCGCGTCGTTGAGCGTGCCCATCAGGCGGTAGTACGCGCCTGTCTCCTGGTTCGGGTTCTGCGATGCGTGCGTGTCGTAGCCGCCCGTCTGCACCCAGAACACCTTCGTCCCGATGCCGCGCACCATCGACCCCGCCACGGCGCGCAGCGCGCTGCCGAGTCCCGTCGACGGGTACGTGACAGTTGGCGCGTACTGCGCGACCGATGCCACGCGATCGAGCGTGTCGAACGCCGCGCGCGCGGTGCCCGACACGAACGAGAGATGCGGGCGATCGACGGGCACGTGCGATGCGATGCGCGTTGCGGCCTGCCGCGCGTGCTGCGCTTCGGTGCCGGAATTCGGACTGTTGAAGGCGTACGTGCGCGGATCGGGGATCGCCGGCACGCCCACGAATCGCGACAGCAGCGTGCGCGGCGTCTCGCGCACCGTGTTCCAGCCGGCCAGCGGATCGAGCGGCTGCGGCAGCAGTTCCAGGTAGCGCCCGAGCCAACCCGGACCCGAGGGGTTCGATGGATCGGCGGTGGACCAGATATCGGTGCCGAGGAAGTGCGAGCGACTGGAGTTGGGATAGCCGCTCCGCTGGATCACGGCGAGGCGTCCCTGGTCGAAGATCTGCTTGAGCCCCGTCAGCCGCGGATGCAACCCGACCGTCGTGCCGCCGGCGTCGGTGCCCACCTGCAGCACGTTGCCGGCCGGCACCGCAATCGTCGGCCGGCGCTCGTAGTACCCCGCGTTCCCGTACGGCACCACCATGCTGAGCGCGTCGTTGCCGCCGCTCAGATAGAGCACCACGAGATTGCGCGACCGCGCGCCCTGCGCCCGCGCGATGTCGGACAGAAATGCCGGCGCCGCGAAGCTGACGGTGAACGCGGCCACGCCGCCCTTGATGAACTGCCGACGATTGGGCGTCATACGAATTGATACTGCGGCGACGCGAGCACCAGGTGTGTCACGCCCGCGGATTTGGCGAGCAACTCGGCGTCCGATCCGGTCCAGTTGGTGCCCGCCCGGAGGTAGCCGAGCAACTCGTTGTACGGCGGCGGCTCGAACGGCATCGGCGACAGGCGATGCAGCGTGTGCGACAGGACCGACTCCGGTGACGCCTTTGACGCCCGCGCGGCTTCACGGAGATTGAAGCGCTGATTCTGCGTGAGCGACGCCGCGAAGTTCATGCGCGCGAGCATGCCGCCCGTGGAGAACCAGCCCGGGCCCGTCTCCCACCCGTTCACGTCCGGCGGCTCGAACAGCGTCTGCCCCATCGCCACCAGGGGCGTGATGGTGCTGTCGACGGAGAACCCGTTCCAGCCTGTCTCCTTGATGGCCTTCACCACGAATTCCACGGGCCATGCGTAGCGCGTGTAGTAACAGGATTCGTCCTGGAACTCCGCCGAGAGCAGCACCTGATGGATCACGCGGCGCATGTCGAAGTTGGTGCTGTAGAAGGTGGCCGCCACACGATCCACGAACGCCTGCGGGGCTGGAGTGAGCTCGCTCACGAAGAAGGCGTACAGCTTGCGCGCGAGACGCGGTCCCGTCTGCGGGTGCCGACAGCACGCCAGGAGAAAATCCAGGCCTTCCTGCTCCCCGCTGGCGGCGATCGTGCGGCCGCCGCCCGGATAGATGTCGAACGAGAAGGTCTTGCTCTGGGTGTCGTGCCGCTCGGGGCGGAACAGGAAGCCATAGGAGAGCGTCGGGTCGTTGACGGCATCGGTCCCGCGCGGGTCCACGCGCAGGTTCCAGCCCGTGAACACCCGCGCCGCCGCCTTCACATCGTCTTCGGTGTAGTTGTTGGGCGCCGTGTCCGACGGGCGGATGCCCATCGTGAACAGCTCCATCACCTCGCGTGCGAAGTTCTCCTGCGGCGCACTCCTCACGTTCAGTCGCCCGTCGAGCCAGACGAGCATCGCCGGATCGCGCGCGACGCCCACGAGCAGGTCGTAGAAGTTGCCGAGGGCGTTGCGCCTGAAGAACTCGATCTGGCCGACGGGACTTGCCTTCGGCTCGTTGTAGACGTCCGAGGCCGCCATCATCCGGGTGGCGATGGTGCCGCCGTACGTGTCGGCCACCTTCTGGTACGCCGTGGCGAAGTGATGGTGCCAGAAGAGCGCCATCTTCTCCTGCAGGGGCCGGCGCGAGTGGACCATCCTGAACAGCCAGCGCTGGCGCGCGTCCCTGACCGCGGTGTCGGGCGAGAACCTGTCGCGCGTCGTCACGCCGACATGGCCGGGGACGCCGATCCGCGCATCGAGGTCGGAATTGGGCGCCTGTTCGTAGAAGACCAGGTAGTCGACAGCCCCGTGGAACCCGAGTTGCGCGAACCCGGCAACCTCGTCAGGACTGCCGGAAAAGCCGGCTCGCCGGAGAAGGTGTTCGATGCGCTCGTCTCGTCTCGCCATCGGTGCGGGGAAGGGCAGAGCAAGACCCGTTCCCGGCGATCGGCCTCACGAATTCCCCGGAATCGCCGAGGGGCGCCCGCATGTGTCTTGAAGCCCTACGGTCAGATTGGCGGAGCAGGAACAGAACTGTGAGGGGACCGGCAACCGGTTGCCGGGTTGCCGGGTTGCCGGTTGCCGATCAGTGAAGCGACAGGAGATTCGCCATCAACGCATAGGCACCGTCGGTGCCGGCGGGGAGCTGGCGCCACAGGTTGAGGCCGACGTAGATCCATCGCCCCTGGCCCACGCGTGCTTCGACGAGGGCGCCGCGCTTCGGGCCCGGATTGTTCGGGAACGGGTCGGTCATCTCGATCAGATCGACGTAGCGCTTGTCGGCATCGGCAGTGCCGAAGAAGTACAACCCGCGCTCCTGCACCCAGTTGCTCCAGGCCGCGTCGCCAATCCGGTTCGGCGTCGTGAACACGGGGTGGTTGGGCACGAGCACCGTCACCGGTGCCGTCTCGTCGGTCACGCGATCCGCCGTGAACCGGCCGAACGGACTGGCAGACGTCGACGCACGTCCCACGAGTCCGGGATACGGGCCGTACTGCGCTTCGTTGAACTCGAACTTGTTGTACTGGACGATGACCAGGCCGCCCTTGGAGGCGTAGTCGATCAGTCGCTGGTTGTAGGCGCGCAGGTCGGCACGACGCTCGTACGCCCGCACGCCCGTCATCACGACGGCGTACTTCGACAGGTCGCCCGAGGCGAGCTGTTCCGGCGTCAGGAACTCCACTGTCGCGCCGAGCTGCACCAGCGCCGGCGGCACCTGGTCGCCGACGCCCATCACGTACCCCACTGTCACACCGGTGACAGGCTTCAGGTCGAGCACCTTCAGGCTGCCCGTCGCATCACCCACGAGATGACGACGCCTGATGTGCGGATACTCGATCGCTTCATAGCCCTTGTCGAACGTCCGGCCGGCGCGCGTGGCCGTCGCGCGCACGTCGTAGCGTCCGGGCCTGGTTCCCGCAGGCGGCGTGATCGCGAACCGCACCTGACGCGCCTCGTCTTCACGCGCGAAAGCCACGGTCTCCGACGCCGGCGTCACCGTCCAGCCCTTCGGTACCTGCAGCGCCACAGTCGCCTGCCCCGCCGTCTTGTCGTGGTTGACCACCGTCACGCCAAGCTCCCGCGCCTGTCCTCCACCGGGGAACGCGACGATGTCGGCGCCGAGCCGCACGGCAAGCGCGGGCACCACGAGCAGTTCGTGACGCTTCTCGCCGCTGAAGACGTTGCCGTCGTTGCGGTACTGCACGGGATACGTCACCGCCTGCTCGATGCCGTCGATCGTGAACGTGATCGTCGCGTTGAACGGTGTGGGTTCGAACGGCAGGCCGAACGGCGCTTCCGGATCGAAGTCGTAGTAGTCGCGTCCTGGTACCCGCTTCCAGTACGCCGTCGTCAGCTTCGCCGCGGCGGGTACCGTGAGCGTCGACACGCAGTTGAACGGCCGCAATTCCTCGAGGGCCACCGGCTCGCATTCATGGGTACCTTCGAAGCCCGAGAACGCGACGGACTTCACGGCCACGCCCTTGCCCGAACCGGCGAACGCGCGCAGTGTCACGCGCGTCGACTGACCGCCCACGATGAGGCCGTCGTTGGCCAGCACGTCCACGCGAAGCCCCGCGGCGATGCGCATGGCCGCTTCCGCCTGCCGCTCCTTCTGCTCCAGGCGGAGATCGAGCTCGAACCGGGCGTCGGGATCCGGATGCATGCTCGTGAGCTGCGAGCGCAGGGCGCGGACGGTGGTGAGCACCTGCGGCAGCACCGCGCGCGCGCCGGCGATGCCCTTGGTCTCGAACGCCATCCGCGCGCTGCGGATCTGACCATCGAGCGCGTCGATCGCCAGGCCAAGTGCGGGCGAGCCGCCGCGGCCGAAGCGGGCGAGGCTGCGCAAGCCCGTGTCGATACCGGCAAAGAGATCCGTGTTCTGGTCGGACTTGGGATGCTGCAGCACCGTGTCGTGCAGCACGTAGGTCCGCGGCTGCGGCCCCGGCAACGCGTAGAGCTGCGGCATGCCCTGGCACATGTGCATGCTGCGCGCTTCGGATCCGAGCTCGTTGTACGTGCGGCCAAGGAGCGGATCGAACTGATTGCCGTCCACGCGGCAGATGGTGTCGGCGGGTGCGGAGTCCTGCCCGCCGAACGCGCCGGTGTAGTAGAACTTCGACGCCTGCCAGGGCCGCAGGCCCTTCGCGATCTGCTCCGGGAACTTCGCCGGATCCGCGGCCGCACGGAACGCGTCTGCCGTGATCGCCGACGAGGCCTGGTGGTGCTGGCCGCCGCCCTGCGTGTGGTCCCACACGAAGCCCACGATCACGTCGGGACGAATCTTCCGGATCCAGTAGACGTAGTCTTCGAGGATCTTGTCGCGGTCCCAGCGTTCGTACGTCTCGTCGACGCTGAACGAGTACCCGAAGTCCACCGCGCGCGCGAAGTACTGCTCCGCCCCGTCCACGCGATGCGCGGCGAGCAGTTCCTCGGTGCGCAGCACGGAGAGGGATTCGAAGATCTCCGGACCGATCTCGTTCTGCCCCCCGTTGCCACGCGTGGCGGTGACGAGCGTCGTGCGCATGCCCTGCTGGAAGCGGTACCTGGCCAGCAGCGCGTTGTTCTCATCGTCGGGATGCGCCGTCGTCATCATGAGGCTGCCGACGGTGCCCAGTTCCCGGAGCGCCAGGCCGAGCGCCGCGTAGTCGGCGTGCTCGGCCACGGGCTGGAAGCGGAACTGCGTGTGCGTCGGCACAACGAGCGCAAGCGCGAGCGCCAGCGCGGCAACAGCGGTACGACACGTCGATCTCTGCATACGTCGAAACTCGGCCTTCATTTCAAGCCGTTGATGCGGACACGCGCGGACTGAAGCCCGTGCGCTCCATCCGGAGATAGAGCCTGGTCCCCCTCAGATGGAGGCCAGGGGCTTCAGCCCCCTGGCACACACCGATCTCCCGCTCAGAAGTGGAACTTGAATCCGAGCTGGAACTGGCGCTGTTCGTAGCCACCCGTCGGCTGCAACTCACTGCTGCTCGTCGGCAGCGTGCCCGTCGCCTGGCCGAGCGCGTTGGTGGCGATCACGCGGTTGACCGACGACGTCTGCACCGTATTGAACACGTTCTTGAACTCCGCCGCCACTTCCAGGCGCCGATGTCCGCCGAGCGCGATGAACCGCGAGAGGCGCGCGTCGACGTTGTAGCGCGCCGGGAGATACAGCGAGTTGCGACCCACGAACAGCGGCCGGTCCGCGAGCAGCCCGTCGCCGTTCAGGTCCGTACCGCTGCGCAGGTTCACCGGCAGACCCGAGTTGACCTGCATCATCAGGCCCAGCTGGTTACCGTTGACGATCGCACCCAGCACGCCCTCGACGTCGAACCGCGGCTGGAGCACGACGCTGCCGGCAAAGCTGTGGCGCGTGTCGAGCAGGTTCGGCCCCTTGTCGCGATCCAGGTTCGTCGGGTCGCTCACCCCATCGTCACCCTGCACCGAAAGCGCGCTCGTGAGCGGCGCGTTGTCGGTGCCCTTGCCGAGCGTGTAGTTCACGTCGAACTGGACGCCGTTGGTGAGGCGACGCCCGAACTGCAGTGTCAGCGCGTTGTACGTGGACGTGCCGCGCGACTGCACGACGTTGATCTGGTTGAAACGCGGGTCGAGACGCGTGTCGGCATTGATGATCGTGCTGAACACCGGGCGTCCGTCGGCGAGCTGACCGACCGGGTTGATCGGGTTGATGTTGACGATCACGGGCAGCAGGTCGCCCTGCACGAACGCGTAGCCGGCCGACCCGTAGAAGCTCGCGCCGAACGCGCGTTCGTACTGGACGTTGTTCTGCCACGTACGCGCGACCTGAAAGTCCGGATCGACGGTGGTGATCGACTGCCGCGGCAGCGTGAACCCCGGCGGCAGGTTTCCGAGCGTGTTCGGGAAGGCCGGCGCGTTGGCGGCCGATCCCTGGAGCGTCACGTTGACGCGCTCGGGGTTGCCGTTGTTCTGGATCGACGTCTCATACGCGCCGAGCAGCATCTGGTCGTACATGATGCCGGTGCTCGCGCGCAGCACTTGCCGCTTGTCGGTACCGAAGGCGTACGCCACGCCGAACCGCGGCCCCACGTTGTTGCCGTCATCCGAGTACTTCTGCGAGTACGAGAAGGGTGCGGCCGGATCGCCTTCGGGATAGTCGTAGAAGTCGTAGCGCAGGCCGTAGATGAACTTCAGGTTCGGCGTGACGCGCCAGTCGTCCTGCACGAAGAAGCTGTAGCCCGACGACTTCATGGTGAAGTCGGGGTTGCCGATCAACTCCTGATAGTTCGTGTAACCGTACGGATTGGTGCCGTTGCGCGCGGCCAGATAGGCGTCGATGCTCGGGAACGTATAGAGCTGAAAGAGCGTCGACGCACGCTTGTCGTTGACGATCTGGATGTCGCCGCCGAACTTGTAACTGTGGTTGCCGCGCACGTAGGTGAAGTTGTTCACCACCTGGAAAATGCCCTGCGTGAAGCCGAATCCGGCGTCCGACGCCCCCGCAATCGGCCCGCCGAAGTTCCCCACGCCGGCGATGTTGATCGCCGGACCGGTCCCCGACAGTTCGTTGCCCGCACGGCTCTGCACGCGGCGCGCGTACTGCACGCGGAGCTCGTTCAGCATGCGGCTTCCGAACGTCGAGACGACCTGTCCCGAGGAGCTCTCCATCGCGTCGAGGAAGTCGGTGGTGCGCTCCATGCTCGTCAACCCGCCGCCGATGTTGTTGGGCGAATCGTTACGGAAGACGACCGACCGCGCGGTGAGGCGATGGTTGGCGGCGAGCTGGTAGTCCACCTTGCCGATGAAGAACCGTCCCGTCTGCTCACGCGGCACCACGGCGGGCTGCGCAGCCAGGCCGATGCGCGCCGCGTTCTCCGGCGTGATGGTGATCACGCTCTGGGCCGACAGGTCGCGGTAGGTGTTCTCGAAGCCCGTGTAGAAGTGCAGCTTGTCCTTCACGATCGGCCCGCCGAGCTCGGCCGTGATCGTGTCGACCTTCGTGTCGGGCCGGCGCGCTTCGGTGCGCGGGCCCTGGAAGTAGAACGGAAACGCGCTGAACGGCTTGCGACGGAAGCGATAGGCCACGGCACCGCGGAAGTCATTCGTGCCCGACGGCGTGATCGCGTTGTACACGAGCCCCGTCGTCTGGCCGAACTCCGGCGCATAGCCGCTCGTCACGACCTTCACCTCACGCACCATCACCTCGGACACGGGCAGCAGGCGCAGGCCCGCGCGATCCTTCTGCGTGTTCGTGTTGCCGTCGATCTGGTAGTTCACACGGAGAAGCGTCCCGTTGGCCGCAAAGCGCGGCACGCCGAACTCGGGGTTCTCGAAGCCCGTCACGCCAGGCTGCAGCAACGCGAAGTTGTACGGGTTGCGCGAGACGAGCGGCAGGTTCTTGACTTCGTTCTCGTTGAGGTTGCGCCCGCCGTCCACCTTCGCCGCGTCGACGACTGGGGCGTCGGCCGTGACCGAGACGACCTCCGAGAGCGCACCCACGTCGAGACGCACGTCGATGGTGACGGTCTGCCCGGCGCCAACCGTGATGCCGGATCGCTCGAATCGCTTGAATCCCTCGAGCTCTGCCGCCACGCGATACGTGCCGAGGGGGAGCAGGGATGCCCGGTAGAGACCACTGTCGTTGGTCACGACGATGCGCGCCGTACCGGTATCGGTATTGGTCACCGTGACGGTCACGCCCGGGAGGATGCCACCGGAGGTGTCGGACACGATACCCTCGAGGGCCCCGTTGGCGGCCGTCGACTGCGCGCGGATGAGGCCGGCTGACAGGGCGACCAGCGCACCGACGACCAGCGCGAGACGGGACAGGTTGGTGAAAGCGGACCGGACGGCCAGCATGGAAGACACTCCTCGGGAATGACGAACGATGAAATGCCGCGCATGAACACGGCCTATCCGGAGTATACGAGTCAGACAGTGCAGGCATGTACGAGTCTGGGTCATAGCGTCGGCCAGCGGGACTTGCACGGGCTTGCCGCGGCGGGCACGATCGCGGGACCGGCGAGACGACACATGCCCAGAGCGGAGAACCAGGGTGGCTGAATCAGACATCGATCGCCTCATCGACGAATTAAACGCACGGCCGGCGCCGGCAGCGGGCGGTGCGTGGGCGCCGGCGTCCAGCGACGATGACGCGCCGATGGACACGGGCCGGCTGGCCGGCTGGCTGCAGGACGTGGTGCGGCGCGGCGGCTCCGATCTTCTGCTCGTGGCGGCGGCGCCTGCATCGGCCCGCGTGGAGAAGCGGCTCGTCCCGATCGACGAGGGCGAGCTCACGGGCGACGAGATCGAGCGGGCGGTCCTGCCCGCGCTGCCACCGCACGCGCGCGACATCTACGCGCGCGACGGCATCGCCGACGCATCGTTCAGCGTGGCGAGTCTCGGCCGGTTCCGCGTGAACCTGCACCGCGAACGCGGGCGCGCGGCCGCCACCATCCGTGCGCTGCCTCGAACGGTTCCACGTCTCTCGACGCTCGCGCTGCCATCGCAGGTGGAGCGGCTCGCCAGCCTCACGCGCGGGCTGGTCCTCGTGGGCGGCGGCACGGGGTCGGGCAAGTCCACGACGCTTGCCGCTCTCGTCGACGAAATCAACAGACACGAGGCGCGTCACGTCATCACGATCGAGGATCCGGTCGAGTACGAGCACCAGCACCGCCGGTCGATCGTCGAGCAGGTGGAGATCGGCGTCGATGCGCCCGACTACCCCACGGCCCTGCGCGCGGCGTTGCGGCAGATGCCCGACGTGCTCGTGGTGGGCGAGATGCGCGACCCGGAATCGATGCGGCTCGCGCTGACGGCCGCCGAGACGGGGCACCTGGTGATCTCCACCGTCCACACCACCGACGTCACATCGTCTGTCTCGCGCATGGCGGATTCGTTCCCCGTCGAACGTCAGGCCACGATCCGGCAGGAGATCTCGCTCGCCTTGAGCGCGGTGCTGGTCCAGTCGCTGCTGCCTCGCACGTCGGGCGGACTGGTACCGGCCGTCGAATTGTTGATGGTGCAGTACGGTGCGCGTCAGCACATCAGGAAGAATCAGTTGCACCATCTGCACCAGGAAATCTCCCTCACACGCCGCTTCGGCTCGATCACGTTCGAGGAGTCCCTGGCGTCGCTGGTCAAGGCCGGTCACATCGATCCCGACACGGCCCGCGACCGCGCTGCGCATCCTGAAGAACTGGTGCGCCTGCTCAGCGCTCAGTAGAATGCCCTCACCTATGGCAATGCGACTCGGCTTCACCGGTGTTCCGGTGCTCGGTGCGCTCCTGGCCGCATTCCCGCTCGCGCCCTGCGTGCGTGCCGCGCAGGAGTCGCCGGTGCTCGACTGCGAGCGCGCGGTGTGGAAGACGACGTTCGAGGATGCGACGGCCGCCGGGCTCGACCCCGGCGCCATCGTCCTCAGCGTCGACTCATCGACGACCACGACGCGCGTCGAGGGTAACCATCCGGTGGTCACGGGTGTCGGGGAGTACGACCCGACGCCGACGCGGTCAGACGCGTTTCCCGCGCGCTACGAGTGCCGGTTCGACCGCAAGACCGGCGCGCTCGTATCGGTGACCTACGCGGCCGTCGACGGCAGCGGCGACGACATCGCGACGCCGCCGACCGAGCTCGCCAGGACGGGCTACGTCCTGAAGGCGTGCGTCGACCGCCTCGAATCCGACATGGAGGATCAGGTGCGGAAGCGCGGCATGAGCTCGCGCGCAGACGTCGAGATCGCGCTGGCCGACGTCGTGCAGGTGGCCAAAGGGAAGGACATCGAACTCCAGGGTCGCGGCCGCGGCAAGTACGGCGAAGCGTTCGACTGGCAGGTGCTGATCTTCACGTGCCGCTACGACCCGAAGCGCGATCGCATCTCGCGCGCCACGCACGCGCTCGAAACGCCATCGCTCACCGGTGCGCTGCCGCCCGAGACGCGGGACGCGATCGAAGCGTGTCGCGAGGCTGTTGGTGTCGAGGTGCTGCGCGAGGCGCATCAGCGGGGGTACAAGCAGCTCCGTCGCGTTGAGGTCGAACTCCCCGAACTGGCCAACGTCACGCCGCGCGCCGGTCGTCTCGACGTCTCCGGCCGTGGGCAGTTCCGCCTCGACAACCGTCACAACCAGCCGACGCCGCTCACGTTCACGTGTACGTACGACCCGCGTGCGGGCGACGTGGTTGCCGCCAGCTTCAAGGCGGAGGCCGGATCCTGGACGCCGTCCGGCGAGATCGCCAACGGCCTCACGGGGTCGTTGCGCTGCGGCTCGGCGCGCACCGCGCGCGACGAATGCCGCGCGTCGATCCGCGGCAACGTCCGCGTGGTCCGCGAATTCGGCAGCGTCAAGTGCGAGGCCTATCGCAACTGGATGTGGGACAGCACCACGATCCGCGTCTGGGACGGCTGCGCCGCCGAGTTCGAATACGACGCCCGTCCATGACCCGCCCACCGTGCCCTTTCTGGCTCGCGCTGTCCTTCCTCGTCTCGGTGATGGGGGTGGGCGCTGCGGCGTGGTCGCCGCAGTCGCAGGCGACCGGCGGCGTCAGGCCCAACATCCTGTTCCTCTTCGCAGACGACATGCGCGCCGACACCATCGCCGCGCACGGCAACCCGCACATCAGCACGCCCACGCTCGACGGCATCGCCCGGCGCGGATTCAGCTTCAGGCGCGCCTACGTATTCGGCGGCGACAGCGGTGCCGTCTGCGTGGCCAGTCGCGCGATGCTCATGAGCGGGCGCACGCTGTTCCACGTCAACACATCGACGCTTGCCGACGTGCCGCTGCTGCCCGAAGTGTTCGGCAAGGCGGGCTACACCACGTTCGCCACGGGGAAGTGGCACAACGGGGAGGCGTCGTGGCTGCGCGCGTTCAAGCGAGGACGCAGCGTGATGTTCGGCGGCATGTCGAACCACGCGGCAGTACCCGTCAAGGACCTCGGGCCAGACGGTCAGCTCACGCCGGTGCGGACCGAGACGACGTTCTCGAGCGAGCTGTTCGCCGACTCGGCGATCGCGTTCCTGAACGAATACAGGGAATCCGCGCCGTTCTTCGCGTACGTGGCGTTCACGGCTCCGCACGATCCACGCCAGCCACCACCCGCCTTCAGCCAGCCGTACTACGACACGCTGCCACCGCTGCCGCCCGACTTCCTGCCGCAGTTCCCGTTCGACAACGGGGGCATGACTGGTGCGATGCGCGACGAGAACCTCACCGCATGGCCGCGGCCCGAGCGCGACGTGCGCGCTCAGCTCGCCGAGTACTACGGGATGGTCACGCACCTCGACGCGCAGATCCGCCGCGTGCTCGATGCCCTCGACACCAGCGGTCACGCGCGCAACACCATCATCGTCTTTGCCGCCGACAACGGACTTGCGCTCGGAAGCCACGGGCTGCTCGGCAAGCAGAGCGTGTTCGAGCACAGCACGCGCGTGCCGCTCGTCATCGCGGGCCCTGGCGTGCCGGCCGGCCGGAGCAGCGAGGCGCTGTCGTATCTGTACGACCTGTTCCCCACGCTGGCCGAAGCGGCTGGCATCGCGACACCGGACGGGCTCGACGGCACCTCGCTCCTGCCCGTGGTGCAGCAGCGTCAGGAACGCGTGCGCGATTCGCTCTTCACCGTGTACACGAAGACGCAGCGCGCGGTGCAGGACGGCAGATGGAAGCTCGTCGCCTACCCTGTGCCAGGCTATCTGCAGCTCTTCGATCTGCGGACCGATCCGTTCGAGATGACCAACCTGATCGATCGGCCGGACAGCGCGGCGCACGTCGCACGCCTGCAGACGCTGATGCGCGAGTGGCAGTCGCGTCAGGGCGACACCGTGCCGGTGCCGGCGACGAGCACGCCTCCGCCGCCGATCGATCTCACCGGAACACCTCGCAAACCCGACCAGTGGCAGCCTGACTGGATCGTGAAAAAGTACTTCGACAAGTGACGGGACGCCTTGTGACCACCATTGGACTGCGAACCTCGATCCTGCTGTTCGTCGCCGCGTGTCTTGCGGTACCGGCCGGCGCACAACCGACATACGACATGCTGCTCGAGGGCGGCCATGTCATCGACGCGCGCAACGGCATCGATGGCGTGATGGACGTGGCGATCGCCGACGGCCGGATCGCCGCCGTGCGGCAGGGCATCGATCCGGCGAGCGCGAAACAGGTCGTCGACGTGTCCGGCCTGTACGTCACGCCGGGGCTCATCGACATCCACGTCCACGTCTTCGCCACGACGGGCGTGCGCGGCGCATGGGCAGGCGACAACAGCGTGCTGCCCGACGGCTTCAGCTTCCGCACCGGCGTCACGACGATGGTGGATGCGGGCAGCTCTGGGTGGCGCAACTTCGAGGACTTCAGGCGCACGGTGATCGACCGCGCGCGGACGCGCGTGCTCGCGATGCTCAACATTGCGGGCCTCGGCATGTTGACCGACATCCCGGAGCAGAACGTCCTCGACATGGACGCCGCCGCCACGGCCGACATGGCCGGACGTCACCGCGACGTCGTCGTCGGCATCAAGTCGGCGCACTACATGGGGCCGGAATGGGTGTCGGTCGATCGCGCCGTCGAAGCCGGCACGAAGGCCGGCGTGCCGGTGATGGTGGACTTCGGCTACTTTCGCGAGGAACGCCCGTATCACCAACTGGTCACCTCGCGCCTGCGCCCCGGCGACATCAGCACGCACATGTTCCGCGGACCCGTGCCGTACATGGGCGCAGATGGCCACGTGCTGCCGTACCTGAAGCAGGCTCGCGCACGCGGCGTGCTGTTCGACGTCGGGCACGGCGGGGGCAGCTTCGTGTTCCGCACCATGGTGCCCGCGGTGAAGGATGGCTTCTATCCCGACACGATCTCCACGGACCTGCACACGGGCAGCATGAACGGCGCCATGATGGACATGCTGACGACGATGTCCAAGTTCCTGGTGGCGGGTATGCCGCTGCAGGCGGTGGTGAAGGCATCGACAGACGCGCCCGCGCGGGCGATCAAGCGACTCGAGCTCGGACACCTGACCGTTGGCGCCGAGGCAGACGTCGCGGTGCTGCGCGTGGTGGAAGGACGCTTCGGTTACGCCGACGCCGCGCGCGGCACGATCCACGGCAACCAGCGTCTTGCGTGCGAACTCACGCTGCGCGCAGGTCGCGTCGTGTGGGACTACAACGCCCGCACCGGCACCGCCTACGAACGCCTGCCGCCCACCTACGGCGTCAGGCCCGTCGACAAGGTGATCGTCCCGCACTGAGAGGCGACGGAGAGCGCGCGAGCACATCCCCCCGGATGGCCTGGGCCTTCAGGATCCACCGACCATCGCGTCGAGACGGTTGGTGGCGGCCATGATGTCGCGCTTCAGGCGGCGCACCATGTCGCTGATGATGTCCTTGCCGCGGATGGCTGCCTCGTCGACCATCGCCTTCAGCTCCCAGAGCGGCGTGGCCTTCAGTTCCGCGAGATCGGCGGCGAGCAGGTCGAGCTGCTCCTCCACCTGCGCCACGCGGCGCGAGAGGCGCAGGCGCATGGCCTCGGGATCGGTGCCGCGAACCGACTCCGGACTGCGCTCCCACTGATCGAGGATCGCGCGCAACTGCGCCTCGTCGCCGAGCGCATACGCACGGTTGGCTTCGACCATCAACGCATGACGACGACCGCGCGCGTCTTCGTCGTGCGCGAGATCGGGATGGATGGTCTTGGCCACGTCGCGGAACAGCTTGCGGACCGCGTCCGTCGTGAAGCGCGGCTGCGGGTCTGGCGACGGTGGTGGGGCGGATGACGGCTCTGCGATGTCCTGTTCGTCAAGCTTCTTCGACAGTTCGCCGATCTCTGCTTCCGCGATGGCAAGTTCGAGACGGTCCAGTTCGTCGTGCAGGAGACCGACTTCCTGCCTGTAGCGGATGCGGAACGTTTCGAGTCCCGAGCGCACCGCCGCCAGTTCGGCGACACGCGCGTCGAGCTCGGTATCGAGCGTTGTCACACGGGCGTGAAGCGCGTCGAGGTCATCGTCCCGGTGCGCCTGTCGCACGAGCGTACTCACGGCTGCGATCATAGCGAAGAGCGGGCCCCGGGCCTTCGGGCACCGCCCCGGACGAACGGGCTGACGCCCCTTCGCGCCACCACCGATCGGACGATGGCGGGTCGTCCCCGTGAGACACTCTGGAACCCTGATGCGCGAGTCACACGCCGACATGACAGCGATGGTGGACACGTATCAGCGCCGCGCGCGCTGGTGGCATCGTCTGCTCCGTCCGCCGCTGCCGCTCGTGCCCAACCCGCATGAACGTGGATTGCCTGTCGACGCCGCCGCGCGGTGCCTGATGCTCGGCGGAGCGGGTCAGACGGCAGCGCGCAATTTCGTGAACGTCGACATCGCACCCGTGACGGGCGTCGACGTGGTGGCCGACGGCGCACGCCTTCCGTTCGCTGATGCGACCTTCGACATGATCGAGAGCGACGCGGTGCTGGAGCACGTGCCGGATCCGGCTGTCGTCATCGGCGAACTGCGGCGCGTGCTGCGGCCAGGCGGGTTGATTCACGTCGTGGTGCCGTTCAACCACCCGTTCCACGCGTATCCGAACGATTACCATCGCTGGACGCTCGTGGCGCTGCAGCAGGATCTCGCCCCGCTCGAGATCCTCGACGCCGGCGTCAGGACCGGGCCCGCCGCCACCTGGCTGCTCTACACGCTCACGTTCATCAAGGTGATCGTGCCGGGCACGCCCGGCAAGGCGCTCGGTGCGATCGCAGGGTGGATCCTCTGGCCGATCCGTTACGTGGACCTGTTCCTCTACGGCACCAACCGCGCCCACATCCTCGCCAACAGCATCTACGTTCTCGCCCGCAAGCCGATATGACGGTCGGGCAGTCCGATCTGTCCGGCCGCCGCACATAATCTTGCTGTGCAACGCCTGCTCCATCGTCTTGGCGGGTTGGTGAAGGTCCAGTGGGCGCGCCTGCGCGGGCGGCCGGTGACCGATGAATACGAGACCCGCGCGCCGTCGCCGCAACACGCGCTGGACTTGTATGCCGGCGAATGGGCGTCGTATCTGCCCGCACCGCACGACAGCTACGTTGCCGGACACACGCCGCTGTTCCACGACGCGCGACTCGAATGGGCGATCGCGCGCATGGGCGGCGTCGAAGGCGCGAACGTCCTCGAACTCGGCCCGCTCGAAGGCGGTCACACGTGGCTGCTCGAACAGCGAGGGGCCGCACGCATCACCGCGATCGAGGCCAACCGCCGCGCGTTCCTGAAGTGCCTCGTCATGAAGGAGGTCGTGGGTACTGCGCGCGCGCACTTCCTGCTCGGCGACTTCATGGCCTACCTGCGCGAATCGCCGGACGCGCACTTCGACGTCGGCGTCGCCAGCGGCGTGCTGTATCACATGGCGGAGCCCGTGGAACTGCTGGCGCGACTCGCAAGGACGTGCGACACGCTGTTCATCTGGACGCACTACTTCGACGCCGCGCACGTGAGCCTTCAGTCGGCCCTTGCCGCACGCTTTCGTGCGCCAGAGTCACGCACGTACGACGGCTTCGTCCATACGGTGCACCCGCACTGGTATCAGGCCGCGCGGTTCACTCCGGGCTTCTGCGGCAGCGGTGAGACGCACACGCGCTGGATGACACGCGACGACATCGTCGATGCCCTGCGCCACTTCGGCCACCCGTACGTCGACATCGGTCTCGAGGAGCCGGGCCATCAGTACGGTCCGGCGATGGGCATCGTCTCGTCGCGCACGCCGCTCGCCGGCTGACGCGCGTCAGCGTCAGTCAGGCACGCGATCGTAGTAGCCGTCTCCGGCGTACACGCGCGTGACGCGCCCGTTCTCCTCGACGAACCGCACCACTTCACCGATGGCGCTGCCGCCCGTCCGCGCGTCGTACCTGAAACGACCGCCACCGATCGGGACGAGACTCGCCGGACCATCGAGCGTCGGTGCGTTGGGGCTGATGACCACAAGCCGATCGTTGAGCAGCACCACGTGGACATCGCCGAACCTGCCGCGATACAGGCCGGCGAAGCGCGCCCACGTCGCGTCCCACGGCACGACAGTGGACGCCGGCGCGGACCGTCGTCCGGCGGCTTCGCCGACGGTGTTCATCAACTGGCGCGCGATCGCGGACGGGTCGCTGTCTCCGGCGTTGGTGAGCACGATGACGCCGACGCGCGTGGCGGGGTGAATGAGCGTGTGCGTGGTGTAGCCGGGGTATGAGCCACCGTGGCCGACGTACGTCTTGTCGCCAACGCGCGTCACGGCGAACCCGATCGCGTTACCCGCCGCCCACGTTTCTTCCACGGAGCGCACGCGGTGCATCTCGCGCAACGACCCGCCGGAGAGGATACGGTTGCCGCCGCGCGCCCCGTGCCTGAACTGCGCCGAGACGAAGCGCGCCATGTCGTTGACGTTCGACGTGATGCCCGTCGCGGCCGCCATCCCTCGCGCGTCGATGAACGGCATCGTCTCGCGCGAGCCGTCGGGCATGCGACGCCCGTAGCCCGTGGCCATGCCGGGCACGTCCTTGTCCACGCTGGACGATGACATGCCGAGTGGCGTGAAGATGTGATCGCGCACGTAGTCCGCCCACGACTGCCCACTCCGCGCTTCGACCACCTGCCCGGCGACCGAGTACGCGAGGTTGGAGTACTTCCAGCGCACCTGCGGCGCGTAGGCGGCATGGCGATCGGCCATGAGCGCGCGCAGCTCGTCGCCCGTCGGGAAGTTCCACGACACCCAGTGATCGCCGGCTTCACGCTGGAGTCCCGAGCTGTGCGTGAGCAGCGTCTCGATCGTCACCGGCCCATCGTCGTCGCCGGCTGGCGCCATGCGGAACCACGGCAGGTGCTGCGAGACGGGATCGTCGAGCCTGACCT
This sequence comes from Acidobacteriota bacterium, assembly GCA_020845575.1. Classification (NCBI taxonomy): domain Bacteria; kingdom Pseudomonadati; phylum Acidobacteriota; species Acidobacteriota bacterium. Next base: position 28,935 of record JADLFL010000017.1, read on the forward strand.
TGCCGTCTTCGCGCAGCTGCATGATCGCGGTGGCCGTGAACAGCTTCGAGTGCGACGCCATGCGGAAGGTGACGTCCCGCGTCATGGGACGCTTGGTGGCGAGGTCGGCGTAACCGAAGGCCTTCGACCAGATCAGCTCGTCGCCCGCCACCACGCCGACGACCACGCCCGGCAGTCCGCGATACGCGATCTGGCCGTCGAGCCAGGCCGAGAACAGCCGCCCGGCCGCGAGGACATCCGCGTCATCGGCGATCGCACCCGTGCGAACAGACGGCTGCGCGAACAGCAGCATGGGAGTCAGGACCACCATCGCGCAGGCAACGACCCACTGCTTCACGGCACACTCCTTGGTCGAGAGACAGCGCATGGTCGCACATGTCCGCGCCAGGGGTTGAAACCCCTGGCCTCCATTTTTTTCGGGAGTGGAGCGAACGGGTTTCAACCCGTTGGTCAGGGGCGGATCCTGAGCGTCAGGGTGCGGATCGTCTGCGTGAGGCCGGACTCCTGGATCTTCAGGAGGTCATCGATCCAGGAACGCTCGTCGGGGATGGCCGCCCAATCGCGCTCGGCGGCGGCGCGTTCCTGCATCAGACGGATTGGGAGCGTGGGGTCGACTGTCGCGTCGCGCACCTCGGCCTTCGCGAGCGTCGACAGCTGCCGTTCGAGTTGATGCGGATCGATCATCGACACGGGCGTGCGGCAGTGGCCGCACGCGAGCGCGCCGGACAGGGAGATCGGCGCACCGCAGTTGACGCAGTTCACCTGTCGCACGCGCGCGCGGACGTCTTCGACCTCCGCGTGCGTGAGCTCGCGTACGAGGTGCTTCTCCCGCAGGAAGTGGTACGCGGTGATGAACCGGCCATGACCAGACGGACACCGGCGATACGTGAACGACGTCGCGCGCTGGCGATCGTGGACTTCGTACAGCGTCTGCCTGCAGCGCGGACACGCCGAGCGCGCCGCCACCGGACGTGACGGGCGCCGCGTCAACCGCTCCAGCAGCTTCAGCGTGGCGCCGGGACCGAGCTGCTGACTCTCCGTGCCGTCGAACCACAGCCCTCCGCAGCCATCACACACGTCGACAGCGAGCGTACGTCCGTAGCGGCCCGACAGCCCGACCCGATCCATCGGTTGGCCACAGCCCGGACACATCGCCGTCGCCGTCATCGCGTTCCCTGTCACGCCCGGGGAATCGGCACCGCAGGCCGGTTCGATGAATCCGGTCAGCGCGGGTCAGCGAGCGAGCACGCGTCGCGCGTCGCGCACGAGCGCTTCGGCAGCATCAGGCGACACGGCAGTGGCGGTGAGATGGCCCATCTTGCGACCCGGGCGGGCCTCGGCCTTGCCATAGAGGTGCAGCTTGACGCCCGGCAGTCGCAGCGCCGACACCCAGTCGGGCTCACCGCCGCCCCACTCGTCGCCGAGCAGGTTGGCCATCGCCGCCGCAGGCGCGCGCGCGTCCGCCTCACCGAGCGGAAGGCCGCACACGGCGCGCAACTGCTGCTCGAACTGACACGTCACGTGCGCGTCGATCGTGAGGTGGCCGGAGTTGTGCGGCCGTGGTGCGAGCTCGTTGACGATCACGTCGCCGCCGGCAGTGACGAACATCTCCACGCAAAGCACGCCCACCACGTCGAGCAGCTCGCACGCGCGGCGCGCCAGGGCGACGGCGTTCGCGCGCGTGTCCGCGGACACACGCGCAGGCCACACCGAAACATCGAGGATGTGCCGGCGATGGCTGTTCTCGACGACGCCGTAGTCCACCATCACGCCGTCGACGCCGCGCGCGACGATCACCGATACCTCGCACGCGAACTCGACGACACCTTCGAGCACCGCCGGCTGACGACCGATCACCGCCCACGCGTCCGCCGCTGACGATGGGTCGTCGATGCGGACCTGGCCTTTGCCGTCGTAGCCGAAGCTTGCCGTCTTGAGGATTGCGGGCGTGCCCACACGCGCAAGGCCCGTCGTCATGTCGTCCTCGCTCTCGATCACGGCGAACGGCGCGACCGGGATGCCGGCCCCGGCGAGGAACGCCTTCTCGCGCGCACGATGCTGCGTCACATGCAGTACGTGCCCCGACGGACGCACGATCGTCCCCGCACCCAGCGCGTCGAGCGTGCATGACGGCACGTTCTCGAACTCGAACGTCACGGCCGCCACGCCGCGCGAAAACGCCACCACCGCCTCGACGTCGTCGTACGGCGCCGAGACCTCGCGATCGGACACCTGACCTGTTGGCGAATCCTGATCGGGCGAGAACGTGTGGACGCGATACCCGAGTCGTCCTGCGGCGATCGCGAACATCCGTCCGAGCTGCCCGCTGCCGAGCACGCCGATCGTGGCACCCGGGAGAATCGGGTCCATCACTCGAGCGGTTCGGAGCGGACCGTGCGGTCCTGCTCCTCGCGGAAGGCGCGCAGCCTGTCGCGCAGGTCGGGGCGCGTCACGGCGAGCATGGCGACGGCGAACAGGCCCGCGTTACGCGCGCCGGCCGTGCCGATCGCCATCGTGGCCACCGGCACGCCGCCGGGCATCTGCACGATCGACAGGAGCGAGTCGAGTCCATTCAGCGTGCGGCTCTGCACGGGCACGCCGATCACCGGCACGACCGTCTGCGCGGCCACCATCCCCGGCAGGTGCGCCGCGCCGCCGGCGCCCGCCACGATCACCTCGAGGCCGCGTGCCTGCGCGGCGTGCGCGTACTCCCGCATCAACTCGGGCGTGCGATGCGCAGACACCACGCGCGCTTCGAAGGGCACGCCGAACTGTTCGAGCACCGCGGCCGCGTGCCGCATCGTCTCCCAGTCCGACTTGCTGCCCATGATCACCCCGACCAACGGCTGCGTCTCGGACATAGCGTCGCCAGCAGTATAGCGAGGCGGTCAGCTATCGCCGTCCGCCGGATGAAATCCGGCGGCTACACTTGCATGCGATGGCCTGTCCCCGTGCTGATCGCACCGGCATCGCGGCATTCCCGGCATTCTCCCTAGGGCCGCGTGGCCAGGGCGCGGCGGGCCTCGTTGCGAATCGAGGGTGCCACGCGAACATCGGCAGCGAGGTCCCGGAGCGCCTCCGGGCGCGTGCGGGCGAGTTCGGCGGGCTGCGCGACGAGCGCGGGCAACAGCGCGACGGGCACTCCCCGCGCTTCGGCCATTTTCGTGAGAGTGACGCCGCGCGGCGTGCGCTCGAACTCCTCGATCTTCTGCCTGCATTCGGGGAACTGCGCCGCCGCGGCTCTCAGATGCTCCAGATTGGCGCGGAACACGTCGGCCGAGCCGGTCTTCTCGGCCACCGCCGCCTGCGTCTCGAGATTGCGCGCGAACGCCTCGCCGTCTCCCGACGCGAACAGCGCCATCGTCCATCTGATGCGATCCATCACGACATCGGGGAGCCGCGACGCGTAGCGACGTTCGTCTGTCACGTCCACGTACTCGGTGACCGTCGCCTGGTAAGGCACGGCTTCGAAATACAGCCGCACGCGCTTGCCCGGCACCACCTTGAACGCGAACAGGTCGCCGTTGCTCTCGCGCTCGCGCGGACTGACGGCCGTGCCGTCTTCGTACTCCGCCGTCACGCGCACCTGCCAGTCCTGCGGCGACGCCGTCTGGTGGTCGGACCCGAGCACGCGACCGTACAGCACCGCGGTCGGTTCCTGCGCGGCAACCGGCGGCGGGGGGGCGTCCACGCGCTCGGGCACGGGTGCGTTCTCGGGCGTTGCCGGAGCGACGGCGTCGGCGGGCCGCTCGTTGCGCGCCTCCCTGTCCGACGGCGGGCGTCCCCAGTCGCAGCCCGCCAGCCAGACTCCCAGCACGCATGCGATAGCCAACGGTGTCATGTTCATTGCGCGACCTCTCTCCACGTGTTCACCTGCAACGCCGGCACCGGCTGGTGCGGCGGCGTGGCGCGTACGCAGGTGACGATGACGACTGGCGGCACGACGCGCTCGGCGAAGGTGAACTTCCGCGCGATGTCGCGGTGTGGTATCGACACGGCAACGGCGCTGACGCCGCCACTCATCGACATGGTTGCGGACTCGAACGTGATGTCGCCGATGGCTTCCACCTGTACGTCGTGCGCGCGCGTTCCTCCCTGCGCCGGCCACGTGCCTTTCGTCGTCAGGCGATAGCGCGCACGCTCGACACCGTCACGCGACACACAGTCCTGAGTGGGAGGCAGGAGCTCCGCATCGTGATCCACGACCGTCTTGCGAACGACGGGAGGTAGCGCCCGCGTCGTCTCGGGACCGGCGGGACTGGTCTTCGGCGGCACTGTCGCGGGCTCCGTCGTGTCATCACGCGACCACCACAGCGGAACCGCAACCAGGGCAACGACCACAGCGGCACCCGCAGCGCCGACGGCAAGACGCCCACGGTAGCGTCGGCTCTCCGAGCCCGACCTCGCCGCGGAGCCCGACCCTTGCGCCGCGTCCGACCGCGCCTCAGTCCCCGATCGCTCGGCGTCCAGAACGGCCGGCCATGTACCGGTGGCTGCGTCTGCGGACGGGAGCGGTGCCGACGGTGCGGGGAAGAAGTCCGCCGGCAGCGCCGCCTGCACGGCGTCAATCGGCACGCCCTGATTGGCGTGTCCGTCGGCGGCGCCGCGATGCAGCGCGATGAGCTCCATTTGCGCGGTGAAGCACGGCGCGCCGGAGGATCCCGGCTCCGTATCGACGCGATAGCGCAATCGCGTCGGCTCGCGCGCCTCGTACCTCCCTGCCGCGAGCTTGAGCGTCTCGCCCTGCGGATGCTGGATGACGAAGACCGTCTCGTCTGGTTCGAGCGGTCGCCAGCGCGGCGTGATCCACCCGCGCGCGACATCAGACGCACTGCTTGTCGTCGGGCGAAGACCGGCCGGCTGCGCAAGCCGGAGGATCGCGAAATCGAGCTCGTCGACGGGACTGCTCGCCACCAGCCACTCCGGCGCGAGCCCGAAGGCCTCGCCTTCGCGAAGCCGCTCGCCGTCACCAGACAGCTTGAAGTCGAAGCGTGCGAGGATGGGCGGCCTACGTCGCGCGGAGAACGCGTCGATCACGTGGCGATTCGTCATCACGAGATCGGGCCCCACGAGGAAACCCGTGCCCAGGGCCTGCCACGCGGGGGCCTCGATGCGACACACGGCGAGCTCGGCCTGCGCGAGCCGCGCGCGCCATTGCGCGATGTCGGAGAAGCCCGCGCGAAACACGCGCTTCTCGAGCTCCTCATTCGCGCCGACCCGATGATGCACTTCGCGTGGTTCCACGTCGTCAGATGAACAGCGCGCGCCGCTTGCCCTCGGCGCGGCCTTCGAGTTGCGGGCTCTGCGGATAGTCCGCGATCAGTTCCTTGATGCGCTTGTGCAGTCGGTTGTACGTCAGCTCGTGCGGCGCCTCGCGAATGGCCTGCAGCGCGAAGTACGTCATCGCCCCGTGATACGTCCCGTTGAACGCCGCGTCGTAGGCGTACTGCCTGTCGTTGCACCCCGTCAGCAGCACCTCCTTCATCGCCGACTCGGGATGCAACTCGCCCTTGCGATGCGCCGACGACGGGCGCTGGAGCTGTCTGCCGCCGCGAACGGCCGGATCGAGGAACCGCACACGCCTGTCGTCGAACGCTCGAACCTCGTCCCCCACTCGCGTGCCGGTTCCGGAGAAGCAGTTGTCGAGCACCACCGTCAACCGCACGCCCTCCGGCGCGTTCTCGAACAGGCTCCGCAGTTCATCGTCCACGATCTCGTTGTCGCCCACGTCGTAGGGACACAGCACCTGGTCGTATGCCTCGTCGCCACTGGTGTCGGCCTTGTACGACCCGTGCGACGAGTTGGTGAACACGAGCGCATCGCCCGCTGCCGCGCCTGCCAGCAGATCCTTCAGTCCGTCGATGATCCGCTTCTTCGTCGCGTCGGCATCGAGCACGATGGTGATGTCGTCGAAGCCATACGTCTTTCGAAGTACACCAGCCCACTCGTGCGCGTCGTTGACGCACCCCTTCAGGTCCGACCCGTCGTACGGGTAGTCGTTGATCCCCACACAGAACGCCCGCCGCTTCGCCATGAGAGGTCCTCCCGGATGGATTCCGCACCATCCGGTTGCCGGTTGCCGGTCCCTACCCGTACACCACTACCTGCAACGCCAACTCGATCGCGGCGTCGCGCGAGAGCAGACGCTGCGCGTAGTCGATCACCAGTTCCCGCGCGCGCATCGTGAATTCGTGCGCGTCGAACTCGGCGCCCGGACGCAGGTCTGGCGCGCGACGCCCGAGCAGGCGTACGAGATGCGCGGCGAGCTCGCCATCCATCGGCGGCAGCACGATCACCAGCGGCACGCCCTGCTCGGCCAGCGACGCGCCGACCACCCGCAGCCACGCGCACGTCTCACGTCCGGCGGGCGTCAGATCGAGCGTCGGCCGGCGCGGCGGTTGCAGCAGCACGCAGGCCACGTCAGGGAATGCGTGCGCAAGTTGTGACGCATCGAAGAGCGTGCCGCGATCGGATGCGAGCGACTCCAGCGACTCCATCACCGTCAGCGACTCGCCTCCGGAAATCTCCAGGAACAATCCCTGCGGCGTCTCGACAGGTCGGGCTGTCACGTGGACCAGCCGAATCCCCGCGAGAGGAACGCCCTCGCGCACGTGCTCGGCATCGACGGGAGCCACAGTGACGCGCCTGGCCCGCACGGCTGGTTCCCACGCGTAAGCGGCCTGACGTTGGTCTGCCGCGGTCGCCGCGATCGTGCCGACCGACACGACGTCGCGTACCGGAGTCGATCCGGTGAGCTGCCGCGACGGATGCACGTGACGCACGACCGCCGGCCGGAGATGCGTGCCCTCCAGTGCGCCGCTCCACAGCAGCACCTCCCAGGAGGGCCACGCCGTGGCCAGCGTCACTTCGAGCCACGCGCGCGTCGGCGACCGGTCCGCGTACGCCGACGACAGGGCCGTCCCCGCCGGAGGCTGCCTGATCGCGTCGAGGCCCGAGAACGTGTCGGTGCGGCGCACGCGCAGGGGCGCAGACACCACCACGGAACCGGCGTCGTCGATGACCGACACCACCGTGTCGAGCGCCGACGCGTGTCCGGACGAGGTGAGTGACGCGGTCCCCGCCGTCGCGATCCGCACCGACCATGGACCCGCAACCCGCGTCGCCGTGGCGATGGTCGGCACGGACGCGCGTCGTCTCACGAGCCATGTCACGCCGCCAGCGACAGCGAGCAACGCGGCGAGCACGCCGAGTGTGGGCAGGCTCGAGGGCACCATGGCATCGGCAATGACAGGCGGCGGATCCGCGCCAGGATTGTCCGGTATCGGCGGCGCGGGATGTACCCCGTCCGGTGGCTCGCTCATCGACGGTGGGGGCTGTGCGCGGTGATTCGGGGTTCCGACAGACAGGACCATCCACGCCAGGACCGCCGCTGTCAGCAGCACGCCGCCGATCGCCACGATGGCGCGGGCGCGCGATGTGCGCGAAGCCGCCTGCGGAAGCGGAGCAGGCGAGGACTCCGTACGACCGGACGACGGTGCAGGCGAGGACGGCGGCACACGACGCGCAGCCGTCGCGACGCCTGAACCTGACGATGTCGTCGAACCCGAGAGCCGTGTCTCGCTCGTGCCCAGATCGCTCGACGCGTCGAGCGGCCACTCTCTCAGCTCGACAGGCAGCCACTCGGTCCTCGTGAACAGCACCTCGGGACGCACGCCGCCCTCGACCCAGTGGTGCAGCGCCACGACGCGATGCAGCCACGCGGCCCAGTCTGAGGAGGCCGTGGCGTCGCCGAAGGGGAGTGACGACACCTGCTCGATCCACGCCCATGGCGGCACGCCGCGCACCGCGTCCATGCGGGCGACCGCCTCGTGTGCGGCGCGCAACGACGCAAGGTGGATGTTGTCGCGCGGAACACCCGCCCTGATGCGCGTGAGCGCCAGCAGCGTGGTCACCTGCCACACGCCAATCGCGTCGTGCGCGTCCTCGAACCACACCAGAGCGAACCCGAGCAGCTTCAGCGCTGGCGCCGGCAGTCGCAGCGCCAGGAGTTCGCCCTCTTCCATCGCCAGCGCGGCGGACCGCCGCACGCCAACGCGCTGCACCAGTGCCACCGAAGGACCACCGGGCGCCACGTCCAGCGCGGCACTCCTGATCCACAACCGCAGCGCCCGCTCGGGCGATGCCGGATGACGGCCCCACCACTCCTCCGGTGACACGGGCGTGAGGCCGCGATCGGCGAGATCGACATCGACGCCCAGTTCGCTGCACTCCACCAGGTCGAGCGCGACTGACGCGCGCGCCCACTCACCCTGCCCGTCGACGGTCGGGCCAGTCAGCAGGCGCCGTCCCACTTCGGCGAGACGCGTCGCGTCTCGACTGGTGGTACGGCGCGCCCGCCACAGCGCGTGTGCCTCCCAGCGCGTCGACGCAGACTCGTCATGATTCGGTGACGCATCGGCACCGGGCATGAACGCGCGCATCCTCTCGCGCTCCTCGATCGGCAACCCAGCGGGGCCGGCGTCGAGATGACGGCCGAGCCGGCCGAGCTCGCCGAGCCGCATCCGCGTGACGGCCTCGACGCGCGCCCGTTCGACCGCATGCGCGACAGCCGTGTTCCTGGCGCTCGTTGCGCGCGACGTCATCTCCGCGAGCAGTCGAAGTCCTTCGCCGGCCCGTCCCGCCTCGACATCGTCGAGCGCCATCGCCACGGCGCGCGGCGCGACGAGTTCCTGGCCCAGGCTCTCCGGCAGCGCGATGTCGCCGTGTGCGACCTTCACGACACGCTGAGCGCCGGAAGTATCGGGCACGCGCACGGCGGCGGTGAGTCGACGCTGCAGGGACTCCAGCCTGTTGGCCGCCGTTTCGCGCGTCGCCGCCGGGACCGCTGCGAATCGACCGAGCGTCGTCTCGACGGGCTCGAGTCCCACCAGTCCACGCATGGCCTCGAGCGTGACCCACGACGATGCGTCGAGGTGCGACGGCCACTGCAGGCACGACGGCAGGTCGCGGTCGGGGCACGACGCGAGCGCATCGAGCGCATCGATGAATCGTCGCAGCGCGAGGTCGGCGTCCTGCCTGCGTGCGGCGAAGCGCCCGACGCACGTGAGCGCCAGCGCGCGTGACGGCACGTGCGGCACCATCACGACGAGGGCGGCGATCCGTTCCAGGATCGGCGGTGCCGGCGTGGTGGAATCGGGATGGCGCTCGATCGCGTCTGCACACGCCATCAGGGCCGCGATCGCGGAAGACGGCGCGTAGTGCGGGGACACCGGGTCGTCTTCCAGACGCTGAACCATCCGTTGACCCGTCGCAGGTGGATAGTCCTCGCCGGCTGTTCGTGCGTAGTCCGACAGCGCATCGTAGAGCCGCAACGCCCACGTCTCGAGGCCATCCACGCCAACGATCGCGGCAACGGACGCCAGTCCTCCACTCGCAATGCGCACCAGCACCAGCGCGCGCTCCGGACCATCGGGTAGCGCGCGACCACCTTCCCATGCACGGTGCCAGAGATCCGCGGCCTGCGCGGGACCCTGCGCATGGAGCACGCATTCGGCGTACGTCGTGACCAGCGCGCTCCACGCTCCGGCGTCGACGTTCCCGATCGACGGCGCGTCTTCGTCGGCCAGGACGCGCCCGAGGACGCGCACACCCCAGTTCGACTCCGATCGCTGGACGATCCGGGCGTCGAGCGTGCGCCACGCGCGCAGGAGTGCGGCAGGGTCGTGCTGCACCAGGCGCAGCAGCGCCTGCACCACCGCCTCGTCTGGCGTCTGCGTGGCCGGCGTCCGTTCGAGCAGGGTCCACAACGCCGGCAGCACACGGCAGCGCGCGTCGTTGAGCTCGGCCGGCTCCTCACGTTCGAAGTAGCGGAGCAGCCGGGCGCGAAGCTCGGGCTCGACCGTGTAGTACCCGCCTGCCTGGCGATCGACCCACTCCTGCGATCCGATCTCCCTGAGGACGGCGTCGGCCACGTCGGGTCGAAGATCCACGCACGCACGCAGCGTGGGTTCGTCGAAGCGGCCGAGCAGTGCCACGTGCGGAAGGAAGCGCCGTACGTCGGCGTTGGAGATGCGATCGAGGATGCGAATCCGCACGAAGTGATCGACGCGGTCCCCGGCGATGTCCTCTGGATCGACCTGGGGCTGTCGCGCGATCCACGTCGCATAGACAGACAGGCTGAACGGGCTGTAGCGGATCGCGACGGCCTGACTCGGAGAGCCGGCCCCACTCTCCTCTGGGCCGGGCCGGCCCTCCGGGCCCGACCCGCCGATGCTCGTCAGGCCGAGTGTTGCCGACGAGGCGGCGGCGATGCTGCGAGCCAGGATGGGCGGCACGAGCGCGTCAGGCACGCCCGTCTTCTGAAGGTACGCCCTCGCTTCCTCTTCCGAGAACGCCGACACGCGGTGGAGCCGCAGCCACGATCGCTGCGGCAGTTCCACCGACACCGTCTCGCCGTCGGCGTACGTGCCGGCCAGCGGCCGACGGCCGCAGAGCACGACGCGCAACGACGGCATGCGGGCATGCAGTCGTTCCAGCAGATCGAACGTTCGCGAGACGCTGTCAGGCAGGCGACCGTCAGTCCCGAGGCGCGCCAGCTCTTCGCAGGTATCGAGCAGCAGCACGATGCGCGCGTGGCGCTCGGCGGCGATCGGCTCGCATGCCCATGCGAACACGTCGAGGATCCCGTCCACGTCCTCGTCCGGCGTCGACGTGCGATCGACGCGTTCGTGCAGCAGCGCGATCCTGTTGAACAGCAGGCCGAACGCCTCCGCGCCCCGCAGGCTGTCGTCCTTGAGCCGCAACTCCTCGGCCAGATGCGCAAACAGCAGGCCCGGACGACGCGCCGGGTAGTCGGGGTTGACGTGGTCGAAATCGATGCGCGCGGTGACGGTGGCTGGCGGCTCGAATCCCGCCGGCATGTGCGCAGCCGTACCCGACGTCAGCGCCCGCATCAGCATCGTCTTGCCCACGCCGCCGCCACCGAGATAGTGCAGTCCCCACACCGTGTCGGGACCATCGACGAGATCGCGGAACGCGGCAAACAGCGCCTCGCGCGGCAGGTAGTCGTGCAGTATCGCGCGATCGATGCGCTGGCGATCGAACAGCGCGAGACGTCGCACCGCGCGCTGGTGGAGCGTGGTGGCTTCGCCGGGTACGACTTCGGCCACGCGCTGCACGGCCTCGATCCACAACCACGCCTCGTCGGGACGCCCATCGGACAACGCCGTATCGAGCGCGCGTTCGAACACCGGCCCGAGCGACGGCGGAGTGGCCGTCGCATGCGCCGCCACGACGGCCCAGCGCCACGTCGCCACGGGCACGCGCCCATCGTCTGGCTGCGCCATGATGCGGCGCGCGATGGTGCCGGCCAGCTCGGCCAGCGCGTGCTGACCATCGTCGGCCACGATCCGGGACAACCACGAAGGGCGGGCGTGACGCGGCACCCAGAAGAGGTGCTGTGCCGGCCTCACCTGGCCGGTCTCATCGATCGCCAGCGGTGCCTGCGTCGTTTCGACGAGCCCCTCGTTCTGCCACGCCGCCAACACCGCCGCGATGCGACGCTCGTCCCAGCCGGGCATGCTGCAGCGCCGCGCGAGCGACGGCGTCCAGACGGGCACGAGACACAGCCACCTGATGGTCGCGGGGTCGAGGTCCGGGGACGTTCGCGGTGACGGCGCGCGCGCCAGCAGCGACTCCACCATCGCCAGCGTCTCGTCGACACGGTGAGCGGCCGGCGGCGGACGACCGGTGTCGACACCATCGTGTTGGTGGCCACGCATCGGATCCATCACGGCTCTCCGATCGCGCTGAGGACGTCCTCGTCGGTGGCGGCCACGAGCAGGTTGGCGTCCTGCAGCGTGAGCAACACGGTGTGCAGCGGTTCGGCGTGCTCGCGGAACTGCGACGGATACCCCGATGCCGTCGCCCTGTGGATCGACGCGTAGAAGCGATCGTCGAGCAGTGGCAGCGTCGGAGAGAACATGAGCGGCTTGTCGCGGTGCAGCAGCAGGTGCAGATAGATCGACCTGTCGTTGACCGCTTCCCTGAGCGGCTGGAGCTCTTCGCGGATCGCCCAGTTGGACACGGCGTCGAGGGCCTTGCGCACCTGCTCGTAAGGCTCGGCGTAGTTCATGTCCTTGCGATACGTGAAGGCCACGGGGATCGGATCCTGGTCGGTGCCGAGACCTCCCGCCCGCAGGAGATCGATCACGAAGCGTCCCGCCGCACCGGCGTAGCGCTGCACCTCGTCGAGCAACACCACCGCCATCGCGTCATGCGACTGCGCGGCCGACGATCCGAGGTGCGCCATCACCTCGTCGCGCACGTGCCACAGGTCGCGCTGCAGTGCGATGCGGAAGCCATCCGTCTCGTCGAGCGCGAACGCGGCGTCGACCTCAGGGCTGATGGTGGCCGTCCGACCGTTGATCGCCTTGGTCAGCTCCAGGACCTGCGGCGTCCACGCGGCGGGGAGGCCGTGGTTCAGGCGCGTCTGCATGGCGGCGGCGAGGATCTCGCGCGCGATGCCACGGACGTCCGTCGGGCGCTCCGGCGACACCTGGTTGTGCAGGCGCAGACACGGCACATGACCCGCGTGGACCGCCGCCACGGCCAGCTCTTCGAGCAATCGTGATCCGCCGAGTTGCTTGTCCGGATCCGTATCGCTCATCGCGATGCCGAGCAGACGCCGCGTCCCGCGCGACGGTGGCGCCATCGCCTCGCGCCAGTGATCGAAGAAGCGCAATCGTCCGCAGAAGGCCGGCGGGTCGGCCTGCCGACGGAACTGGCGCACGGCCGATTCACGACGACGTGCGGCGGCCAGTTCCTCGGCGTCCACGGCGAGCGAGGCAGACGCTTCGACGAACACGACAGGCGTCGCCCAGTCGATGGTGTCCTGCGGATCGAAGCCGTGCGTGAACGCGCCGCGTCGCCCCGCCGCAGCGGACCAGGTCGGGTCGCCACGCAGGAGCGACTGATAGAACTGACGGGTGAAGAGGCGGCACGCCAGATCCGCAACCTTCCCGCCCATGCCGATCACGAGCGCTGGGCCGCCGTGCAGCCCGTCGCCCGCCACGAGTTCGGCGCCGAGCGGTGCCGTGCCCATCGCCGTCGGCAGCGCACCGGCACCGCCGCCGAACACGGGGATGCTCGCCACGCGATCGACGGGATCGGCCGCCGTCGGCGCAGGGGGCGTCGCGCTGTAGCACGCGTTCAGCACGACGACGGGCGGGTACTGCACGCGGTCGGCGGCGTCCTTCCACGACATCAACGCGAGCAACTGCGGCGCCGTGTAGTCCTGGAACGGCAGCCCGGGATCCGATGCGAGCAGGCGCAGCGCGCCACGACCATCGGCAAACCCGCCATGACAGATGAAGTGGACAACGGAGGGACGGAACTCGGTGACAGCTTGCTGCAGGCTCTCCGCCGTCGCGTCGCGCAGCACGCGCGAGTCGATGGTGAGATCGAGCGCCTGCAGCCGTCGCAGCAGCCCGAGGTACTCCGCGCCGGCCCTGATCTCCGTGTCTCCCTGCAGCGCCCCGACCACGAACAGCACGCGAGGCGTGAACACGCGCGGCATGCCGCTCGACGCGACGGCCGCGATCTCCCGGCTCATGAGCACCAGCGGTCCGGGTCGCGCGGCGAGGAAGTGCACGCCGTCGTGCATCAACTCCCACGGCAGCCGCATCAACGGCCACTCGCCGGACGGACACGCGATGCGCAGATCGATCGCCGCACCGTCGGCTCGCTCGACGATGGTGGACCAGACGGATGCACCGAGTACGAGTTCGAAGAGATAGCGTCCGAATCGGCGAGGCATCCCGTCGGACGCCTGTCCAGATGCCAGGCTGGCGTACCAGTGCCCGAGCGTGCGCGCGTCGAGCGCGTGCAGATCCGCTGCATCGGCACGGTCGACGGCAAGCGGCGCATGACACGCAGGGAACGTCAGCAGCGTGTCGTCGTCGTGCGGCAGCGGCAGGCGCGCGATCGTGCGAGTGGATCCCGGCAGCGCGACGCCTGTCGCATCCCGCACCTCACTGGTCCACGCGCCCGTCGCGTCAGGAACCAGCACGATCGCGAAGCGCACGAGCGGCGTCACCGTCATGCCCTTCAGGAGATGCGGGCGAGGAGTGCCGGCGAGCCCTCACGCTGCAGCCGTGGTGCTGCCGCGACGCGTGCGGCCGTGGCCAACGGTCCCGACCGCCTGATCGACTGCCCGCGCTTCTTCGGACGAGGCGGTGCGAGCACACGTGCGCGCACGTCAGGGTTCGTGGCAACGTGGAACAAGAGCTCGTCGCCGAATTCGGAGAGCACCGCCGGCAGTTCACCATCCGTCGTGTCGAGCAGACGCACGAGTCCGCGCCTGACGCGCTCCGGATCGACGTCCGGGTAGTACGGCAGAAAACGATCCGCGTCGTTCTGCCGGCGCGGCGCCATCGGCATCGCGCGCACGCGCAGACCCGCGGCGGGCGGTGTGGATGGCAGCGGCGCCGAGAGCAGCTTCACCGCGTCGAGGATGCCGGCACCGTGCTTGTCGGTGCGCCAGCCCGGAGGCGTGTCCACGCCGTGCGTCATCAGGACTTCCTTGAAGACGCTCGCGATCTGCCCCTTGCCGTAGCGCGTGATGAGCGCGTCTCGGCCGTGGTGCGCCAGCCACAGCGCGCACGCACCCGCCGTTGTCGCCACCGCGTACGACGTGCCCGATCCGACGTCCACGATGTCGTCGTCCTGGCCGGCATCCTTGCCCGGCCGCGCGACCCATACCGTCTCCCCGGGCGCCGTGACGTCCACTGTGTCGCCGGTGGCTGACTTGCTCCAGATGCCCTTCTGACAGTTGCACGCCGCGCACGCGATCACCTGATCGAGACGCGCGGGATACACGACCCACGGCCACACGTTCCCGGCCGCGGCGAGGACGACAACGCCCTGACTCACGGCGTACGCCACGGCGCGAGACAACGCACCCGATGGCGTCACACCGCCGAGGCTCATCGAGATGACGTGACACCCGTGATCGGACGCGTAACGGATCGCTTCTGCCAGTCTGTCGAAGCCGAGGAGCACCACGCGCGCCGTCACGCGCAGCGGGACGATGGTGGCGGCGGGCGCCACGCCGGACACGAACGTCTCGCCCGTGCCACCGGTCGAGCTCATGATCACGCTCGCCGTCGTCGTGCCGTGGCCCGGATTGCCGGGCTCGAGCGGGTCCACCGCATCCGTCTTGCGCAGGACGAAGTCGTAGCTGTCCGCAACGCGCACGCGGCCGTCCGCCCAGATCTCCGCGTGGCGCGTGTATCCGGTGTCTGGATGGCCGACCACGATGCCTTCGCCCTTGCTGCGCCCCTGTGGCGTCGGCGGCACGAGTGCCCACGCCTCCTTCACGCGGCACAACTCGATGCTCCACTCGGGATTGCCGGCCGCACACGGCAGGGGCTTGTCGGGACTGAAATCGCGCGGCCGGAATCCCGGCCTGACGACGGGCGGATCGAGCACACCCGGTGGCGGTTCGAGACCCGGCTGATCGATGGCCGGCTCCGCTTCGGCGATGTCGCGATGTCCGGCGAGCGCGCGCGCAAGCGTCCACGCCTCGCCGGCGTCGATCGCGTCGCCCGATGCCAGGGTCACGCGATAGTCCCGCGCGCCGCGTCCGAGCGGTTCGATGCGATACCCGTCGCCGATCGCCGCGCGTACCGCCGCCTCCGCGATCGACGCGGCGCGCGCATCGTCACGCTCGGTCGGCGCGGCCAGCACGACGATGGCGCGGCAGTGTGCCGTGTACGCGCCGCCGCCTGGTGCCAGAGGCGCGGATGGCGCTGCCATGCGCGCGCGTGGCTTGGACGAACGAACCGTTCCCTGTGATCGACGACGAGACGACGGACGAGCTGACGTCGCCTGAATACTTCGCGGAGCGCGCTTGGCCATGGCATCCCTCGACGCGTCGTGCGTCAACGGCATGATTGCGGGGTCATGTGGCTCAACGCTCGACCGCGAGAGATCGAACAGCATCGAGTTCGCTCGCCGGCAACCGGCAACCGGATGAACCGGCTTCGAACGCCGAAGCCGAAAGGCTCCGGGCTCGAATGTCCGGTTGCCCGTTGCCGGTTGCCCGTTGCCGGCCCGTGACTCTGTGCGATCCGAGACCCGCCGCCGTTCTAGTCGATGTTCCCGATCGATAGTGGTTGGCAATCCGAAAGCAAGAGCTTTCAGGAGGATCCCATGATGCGTACGCGCGCATGGACGATGACGGTGGTAGTGCTGTCGGTGAGTTGGACAGGACTCGCGCTGTTGTCGGCAGGTCGTCCATTCGCTGCCGACAGACTGGCATCCCACGTCGTCAACGCGTCAGGGGCAGCTCAGCCGGTCTACGGATCAGAAGACGACTACGGCTACGGTGGACGCCTGACCGACATCGAACGTGTCGGACGAGATACCTGGTACTTCTGGACCGGTGGCAATCAGAAGTTCTGGTCACGTATGGCAGAGCTTACCGATGGCAACGTCGATCTGCTCGAGTACATCGACTCCCGTCGCCATGGGCGTCGCTTTCGTGACCTTGGCGCCGTCACCCAGCCCGGCTGTGAAGCGGCGACAGGGCCCGATGAGTACGGGCTGTGGCTCGATACCTGTCGGCCCGACGACCTGCCTCCCGAGTTCGGACAGCCCGCCGGAATCGTCGGACTCCGACGGTTCTCGAATCCGACCTTCGATCCAGCCGGGTGGAACGCCGAGACATATCGGTCGCATCCGAAGGGTATGCAGCCGCCCTACCTCATCGGTATGGCGTGCGGGTTCTGTCATGTCGGCTTCAACCCGCTGTCGCCGCCCGTGGATCCCGAGAAGCCCAAGTGGAGCGAGCTCGCAGGCGCGATCGGGAACCAGTACTGGGAGGAAGGCCGCCTCTTCAACCTGAAGATGACGCCACGCGACTTCAGGTGGCATCTCGGCAATCGACAGCCGCCGGGGACGTCGGACACGTCGCGCTTCGCGACGGATCACAATCACAACCCGAGCAACATCAACTCCATCTTCCTGCTGGCCAGTCGGCCGACGGCGATGGAGCAGATGCCTGACGGCAGCGAACGTGCCGTGCACCACATCCTCAAGGATGGTGCCGACTCGGTGGGCGTGGCCGGAGCATCGCTGCGCGTGTACGTGAACATCGGCATGTGCTCGGACCTGTGGCTGTCGCTGATCGATCCGGTGGCCGGACTCTCGCCGCAGAAGCCGTTCCGCATGGCTCAGGCGCGCGAGACGTGCCAGGGCTGGCGCGACACGGAAGCGCGCATGGAGGCGGCGGAGGCATTTCTGAAGACGGTCAAGCCGATGCACCTGGCCGATGCGCCAGGCGGCGCGCGCTACCTCACCGAGTCACCGGACGAGGTGGCGCGCGGCGCACGAGTGTTCGCGCGCGAGTGCGCGCGCTGCCACTCCAGCAAACAGCCGCCGGTGCCGATCGCGGACGCCGCCGCACGCATCGCGTGGTTCGAGGACGCGGTGCGCTCGCCCGACTTCCTGACCGACAACTTCCTTTCCGACGATCGGCGCTATCCGGTGAAGGAGATCGGCACGAACGTCGCGCGCGCGATCGCGACCAACGCGCAGCGCGGCAACGTGTGGGAGGAGTTCTCGTCGGAGACGTACAAGCGACTGCCTGCGGCCGGCGCGATCACCGGCCTCTACAACCCCCAGAAGCCGGACAAGCCGCTGTCGTTCACCGTGGCGCGCGGCGGGTACTACAGGACACCGTCGCTCGTGTCGATGTGGGCCACCGCACCCTACCTGCACAACAACGCGCTCGGCACGTATGTGAAGGACCCGTCCGTGAGCGGCAGGATGACGGCGTTCACCGACGGCGTGCAGAAGCTGCTCTGGCCCGAGAAGCGTCTCGGCGCGCAGTCGATCAT
Source organism: Acidobacteriota bacterium (assembly GCA_020845575.1). NCBI lineage: Bacteria > Pseudomonadati > Acidobacteriota > Acidobacteriota bacterium. The sequence goes on from JADLFL010000017.1 coordinate 46,796, forward strand.
CGTCACCAGCCTGCCGAGCGAGCTGGCCGTGACGGGGCGCGACAGACCCGTGCAGATCCCCGCAGGCACGCCCGTCGATCTCATCGCCCGCGTCGACCCCACTCGACTGCCCGCGCTCGTGCGCAATCGCGTCGTGTTGAACCTGTTGTCCGACGATGCGTTGTTCAGGGGCTTCCTGCGCAACAACGTGGCGCCCGACTTCGTGCTCGATCGCGGGCACGTGTTCGGCGCCGAGGCGAGCGACGCAGACAAGCGCGCGTTGATCGCGTACCTGAAGCGGATGTAGCCATGGCCGATCCCATCTTCGAACCCCTGGCGTTCCGATGCCTCACGGTGAAGAACCGGATCTTCCGATCCAACGTGTCCGGACGCTTCGACAACTACGACGGCAGCGGCAACCAGGCACGCATCAACTGGGAGACGAAGTTCGCGGCCGGCGGAGTCGGCGCGATCGTGTCGTCGTTCGTGCCCGTGACGATCCGCGGTCGCATCGTCCCCAACTACGCGACGATCGATCGCGACGAGCGCATCCCGTTCTGGAAGGCCGTCGGACGCGCGGTGCACGAACACGACTGCCGGTTCATCATGCAGTTGTCGCACGCGGGCCGGCAGCGCGACATCCCCGGCATCGAGTACGAGCAGGCGTGGAGTTGCACCGATCGAGACGAACCGCTGCACGGCTTTCCGTGCGTGGCCATGACGCAGCCGCAGATCGGCGAAACGGTGGCGGCGTTCGCGGCAGGCGCGCGACGCGCGCGTGCCGCCGGCCTCGACGGCGTGGAACTGCACGCCGCCAACGGGTACCTCTTCACGCAGTTCCTGAGCTCGGCGATCAACGATCGACGGGACGACTACGGCGGACCACTCCCGCAACGCGCGCGCGTCCTGCTCGAAGTGGTCGCGGCGATTCGCGCAGAAGTGGGGACCGACTTCCACCTGCAGGTGAAGATCAGCGCCGAAGACTACAACGACGCGCTCGACAGGCACGAGAAGCCGGGCAACACGCTGGACGACACGGTGCAGGTGTGCAAGTGGCTCGACGAGGCGGGCGTCGACGCGATCCACGTGTCGTCGGGCAGCTACTTCCCGCACCCGCGCAATCCTCCCGGCTCGTTCCCCGTGAGCGAGCTCGTGAAGACGTACGACCAGCTGCTCTCCAGCGGGAGCCGCGCATTCAGGAACTACCTGCTCTTCCGGTTCGATCCCACGCAGCGCCTTTTCGAGCGCCGCTGGGAGGAGGCGCAAGGCGATCGCATCGAGGGCATCAACCTGCCGGCCGCGCGCGCGATCAAGGAGGCCGTCGGCGTGCCGGTCCTCTGCACGGGCGGATTCCAGAACGCCGAAGTGATCCGTGAAGCGATCCGTCAGGGCTTCTGCGACGCCGTCACGATGGCGCGGCCGCTCATCGCCAACAACGACCTCGTGAAGCAGTTCGCGGCCGGGATGGGCCGGCCCGCGCGCCCGTGTACGTACTGCAACAAGTGTCTCGTCCACGCCGTGGAGAACCCGCTCGGGTGCTACGACGTCACGCGCTTCGACTCGTACGACGCGATGGTGGCGGAGATCATGAGCGTCTTCGAACCGGCACCGTTCGCGTGACGGAGTGATGTCGTGACGTCCGCTCACCGGAACCCGGATGGCGCCCAGGGCCGCGCAGGTACGCTCCTCGCGCTGCTCCTGCTCGCGACGTCGGTCGGCCTGCGCGCCTCGAATCCGGCGCGCAACGACGGCCCCTCGTTCACCGACATCGTCGAGCACTTCAAATACGGATCGATCGGCGCGGAAGAGAACTCGGGGATCCCGTACTGGATCTGGAAGGTGCTGCCCGACGTCTGCGAGTCGGCGCTGCCGGCGCGGGCAGGCTCGGGCTACGAACGCATCGGCTTCCTCTCCGATGGCGCGGCACACGGACGTCCGATCGGCACGTCGTTCAGGCCGGGCAACGGCGATCGCGTCGGTCTCAACTGCGCGACGTGCCACGTGGGCACGCTGCGCGAATCGCCCGATGCGGCGCGGCAGGTGATCGTCGGCATGCCCGCCAACCAGATGGATCTGCAGGGCTACGGCCGCTTCCTCACCGCGTGCGCGAAGTCACCCGCGTTCGAGACCGGCCGTCTCATCGACGCCATCCGCAAGGCCAACCCCGAGTTCGGCTTCTTCTCGCGCCTCGCGTACCGGCTGTTCATCGTGCGCGCCGCGCGCAACGGGATCCTCGATCGCGCGAAGCAGAACGCGTGGTTCGACGACAGGCCCGCGTTCGGTCCCGGACGCGTGGACACGTTCAATCCGTACAAGGTGCTGCTCGGCGTGCCGATGGACACCACCGTCGGCACCGTCGACCTGCCGTCGATCTGGCAGCAGCGGCCGCGTGAAGGGCTGTGGCTCCACTGGGATGGCAACAACGACCGCGTCGAGGAGCGCAACAAGAGCGCGGCGATCGGCGCGGGCGCCACTCCGAAGTCGCTCGACCTGCCGTCGATGGCGCGCATCGAGCGCTGGCTGCTCGACTTCCCGCCGCCTGCGTATCCCGCAGCGCGCATCGACCAGTCGCGCGCCGGCGCGGGCCGCGCCGTGTACGCCACCGCATGCGCCTCGTGTCACGACTTCGGGGAATCGGCCGTCGGCCAGGTCACGCCGATCGACGCGATCGGCACGGATCGCGAGCGCCTCGACTCCTTCACGCCCGCACTCGCCGCCGCAATGAACACGATCGGCAAGGGCCATCCATGGAAGTTCTCGCACTTCCGCAAGACCGGGGGCTACGCGAACATGCCGCTCGACGGTGTGTGGCTGCGCGCGCCGTACCTGCACAACGGATCGGTGCCCGATCTCCGCTCGCTGCTGTTCCCCGAGGAACGCCCGGCGACGTTCTATCGCGCGTACGACGTGTACGACTGGGAACGCGTCGGCTTCGTCAGCACGGGACCTGACGCCGAACGCGAGGGCGTGCGTTTCGACACGAGCCTCCGCGGCAACGCCAACACCGGCCACACGTACGGCACCAGCCTCCCCACAGCCGACAAGCTCGCGCTGCTCGAATACCTCAAGACGATGTAGGGGCGGCCCTGGTGGCCGCCCCTACGTCTCGACCTTCGCCCGGCCCGCAACGTGCGCCATCATTGATG
>JADLFL010000018.1 GCA_020845575.1 Acidobacteriota bacterium
CCTCCGACCCGTCCTTGAACGTGTCGGGCACGATGCCTGTGTAGTTGGCACGCACGACCTGGCCGTTGTGCGTCACCTCGAACCGGTAGTCGAGCGAGTCCGCCTTCCGGCGCACGTCCGACGCGTGTCCGTGCAACTGCAGCCGCTTGCCGTACCAGTCGGCCGGCTGCGTCATCACCTCGTCCACGTGTTTGTAGTACTGCGTGTCCTCGCGAAGGCTCGAGTAGAGCATGGCGCTGAACGCCACGCCGAGGACCAGGGTCGAAATCGCGATTTTGGCCGTTTTTGATCCGCTCATGATGTGACGTGGGCCCAGGAACCGCCGGACGGCCCACGAAGCGAATTATGACCCCGTTAGCCGGTCAGCGCCACCGTCGGCTGACGAACGGGTTGAAACCCGGTCGCTCCATGTCCCGGAGGCTGGAGGCCAGGAGCCTCAGCCCCTGGCACCCCACCGTCGCAGGCGTTCCGCGACCTGGGCGACCGGCAGACCGACGACGTTGGTGTACGAACCGTCGATGCGCGTGACGAAACGGGAGGCCAGTCCCTGGATCCCGTACGCGCCGGCCTTCCCCTCCGGCTCGCCTGACGCGACGTACCACGCGATATCGTTCTCATCCAACGGGGCCATCCAGACCACGGTACGCTCGACGAATGTCTCCACATCGTCGCCGGAGCGCAGGGCCACGCCCGTCAGGACCTCGTGCGCGCGACCGGACAGCCGGCGCAGCATGCGCGCGGCCTCGGCCGCGTCTGCCGGCTTGTTCAGAATCGCGCCATCGCACACCACCGTGGTGTCGGCCGCCAGCACCAGTTCGCCCGCGGCGCACGGAACGGCGTGCGCCTTGGTCAGGGCGAGCCGCTGCACGAGCGCGTCGGCCGCTTCGCCGACGTGTGGCGTCTCGTCTGCATCCGCCACGCGAATCGTGAACGCGAATCCCGCCGCCGTCAGCAACGCGGCCCGACGCGGTGACGCCGACGCCAGCACGATCGTCATCGCGCGGCGGCCCGAGCGCCCGAGACGACGGCGAACCGGCGACCGCGGTCACCAAGCACATCGCGAAGACGCGCTTCGATGACGCGGCGATGCAGGTCGAGCTGTTCGGCGATTCTCGCGTCGCGCGCCTCCACGTACACGACGCCGCCCGCATCGCGCGTCGGCCGGCTCAGGCGCGCCAGCGCCCCGCCGACGGCCATGTGCCAGGCCGCCTCGACCTTCCCTGCGCTGTGTGGCTGGCTGGCGATGAGTTTCGTCACAGACGGCATCAATTGCTGCGTGGGCACCACGGGTGGAGAATAGCAGTCTCGCCATGACTCTCCGCCCTACCGTCCTGGTCTCCGCCGTGCGCACGCCGACGGGCAAGTTTCTCGGCAGCCTGAAGGACCTGCCCGCTCCGGCGCTCGGCGCACTCGTCGTCCGTGAAGCCGTCGCGCGCGCGGGCCTCTCCCCTGCCGACGTCGACGAGTGCATCCTCGGCAACGTCATCTCGGGCGGACTCGGCCAGCATCCCGCCCGGCAGGCGGCGCTGCAGGGAGGTCTGCCGCAGGAGGTGCCGGCGCTCAACGTCAACATGGTGTGCGGGTCTGGCCTGCGTGCCGTCATGCTCGCGTCGCAGGGCATCGCCTGCGGCGACAGCGACATCGTCGTGGCCGGCGGCATGGAGTCGATGAGCCAGGCGCCGTACCTGCTGCCGCGCGCACGCGAGGGCTTCCGCATGGGCCACGCGCAGGTCGTCGACAGCATGATTCACGACGGCCTGTGGTGCGCGATCGATCACTGGCACATGGGCATGACGGGAGAAGCCGTCGCCGAGCGCTACGGGATCGCGCGCGAGGCGCAGGACGCGTACGCGGCGCGCAGCCATCAGAAGGCCGCGCGCGCACAGCGCGACGGTGCATTCACGGCGGAGATCCTGCCCGTCACGCTACCTGCCGCGCGCGGCGGCCGAAATGCCGACCCGGTGCTGTTGGACACAGACGAATCCGTTCGTGCGGACTCGACCGCAGACGCACTCGCGCGGCTGAAGCCGGCGTTCGATCCGAAGGGCACCGTCACGGCCGGCAACGCGCCGGGCGTCAACGACGGCGCTGCCGCGCTCGTCGTCGCGGCCGAGAACGTCGCGCGTGCGCGCGGCCTCACGATCAGGGCGCGCATCGTCGCGCAGGCGACGAGCGGGCTCGAACCACGTTGGGTGATGATGACGCCCGTGCCGGCCATCCAGGCCGTCCTGCGCAAGGCCGGCTGGACGCTTGACGATGTGGACCTGTTCGAGATCAATGAAGCGTTCGCGGTGCAGGCGATCGCGGTGACGGGAGAGCTCGGGATTCCCGAGGAGAAAGTCAACGTCCACGGCGGCGCCGTCGCCCTTGGTCACCCGATCGGCGCGAGCGGCGCACGCGTCCTCGTCACCCTGCTCCACGCCCTCGAGCGCTACGGCCTGCGACGCGGCGTGGCGGCTCTCTGCCTCGGCGGCGGCAACGGCGTCGCGCTGGCGATAGAGCGATGATTCAGTCCATCGGCGTTGTCGGCTCGGGAACGATGGGGAACGGCATTGCGCAGACGTTTGCGCAGCATGAGTTCGCCGTGACGCTCGTCGACGTCTCTCCCGCCGCGCTCGAGCGGGCGAAGACGGCGATTGGCAGGAGCCTCGGCAAGTTCGTCGAGAAGGGCACGCTGACGGCTGCCGATCGCGACGCCACGCTCGGCCGGCTCTCATGGCACGGGTCCATCGACGCCCTCGCCGACGCCCACTACATCGTCGAAGCGATCGTCGAACAGCGCGACGCCAAGCGTGCGCTGTTCGCGAAGCTCGATGCGTTAGCCGGAGCTGACGTGATTCTCGCGACGAACACTTCGTCGATCTCGATCACCGACATCGCCGCGGCGACGCAACGCCCCTCGCAGGTACTGGGCATGCACTTCCTGAACCCGGTGCCGCTGATGCCGCTCGTCGAGTTGATCCGCGGCCAGGCGACGTCCGACGCGTCGATGGCGGTCGCCGAGCACCTGTGCCGTCAGTTGCGGAAAACGGGCATCGCCGCCAACGACTACCCCGGCTTCATCGCCAACCGAATCCTGATGCCGATGATCAACGAGGCGGTGTTCGCGCTGATGGAAGGCGTGGGCACGGCCGAGGCGATCGACTCGGTGATGAAGCTCGGGATGAACCACCCGATGGGTCCGCTCGCGCTCGCCGACTTCATCGGCCTCGACGTGTGTCTGGCGATCCTCGACGTCCTGCATCAGGGCCTCGGCGACCCGAAGTACCGCGCCTGCCCCCTCCTCCGCCGCCTCGTCGCCGCCGGCCACCTCGGTCGCAAGTCAGGGCAGGGGTTCTACAGCTACGCGTGAAAACAGAACCGGCAACGGGCAACCGGCAAACCGGCAACCGGTCGGAGCCGAACCTGTTCTTCAAGTGGCAGGGCCGGCTCTCCAAGTGGTAGGGCCGGCTCTCCGAGCCCGGCCTTTCGACATGCCCAACCGGTTGCCGGTTGCCGATTGCCCGTTGCCGGACCCGGCTCCGCTCACATCCGCCTGTTGGCGACTCGGATGAGGCGCCAGTAGGTGAACGCGGCCAGCGGGGCCACGACGACGAGTTCGCGGGCGACGGCTGTCAGATTGTGCGCAAGGAAACCGTCCACCCAGTAGCGCCGCGAGATCGGCAGGAACAGGTGCAGGTCGGATTGGTAGTAGTCGGGCCGGAACGGCCAGAGCGCCATGACGCCGATCGGCGGCGTGGTGTCGTGCCCGAGCCAGTCGAGCAGCGGGTGCGTGAGGTAGGCCAGGCTCGCGGCGATGGCCCAGCGCCAGCCGCCCGTGACGACGCGCGCGATGAGCAACACAATCACCGCCGCGCCGACGCTATGCGTGTACATCGAGTGCACACCGAAGAGCAGGTCGACGTCGGGCAGCGCGCCCAGCACGGCAAACGGGATCATCGCCAGGAGCGCCGTGTCGATGGGACGCTTGGCGGCCGGCGGGTCGATGGCACGAACGAGGGCGCGGGGGCCGGCGGCCAGCACGCCCACGGCCAGGCCGGCAAGGGCATGCCCCACGGGGCTGGGCATCAGAGGACAGTAGCAATCCCTGCCACGCGCCGGCAACCTGGGGTGTGCATTTGCTGCACGCCTCAGACAGAGAGGCGAAAGTGATGCGATTCCGCAAATGACTATTTCATAGGTCTTTAGAGACAGTAGCCGCCTTCACTTTCGCTTGACTTGCGCCTGGCACATTCCTAGAATGCCCAAGGCGGCAGACACGCAATAGGGCCGCCGCGGCCCAACGCGTACGGACCAGCCACGTTTCATCACCGCAAGGAGTTTCGAGTCATGCCCGTTGACGACATCAAGGAACGCGTTCGTGCCATCGAGATGGCCGTTGGCCAGATCGAGAAGCAGTTCGGGAAGGGCTCGATCATGCGGTTGGGCCAGAAGGACGCCGTCGCCATCCCCAGCATCTCCACGGGTGCCATCAGCCTGGACTACGCCCTCGGCGTGGGCGGTGTGCCGCGGGGCCGTGTCATCGAGGTCTTCGGTCCGGAGTCCTCCGGCAAGACCACGCTGGCCCTGCAGGTGATCGCGCAGGCCCAGATGCTGGGCGGGATGGCGGCGTTTGTCGACGCCGAGCACGCGCTCGACGCGTCCTACGCGCAGAAGTTGGGCGTGAACCTCGAAGACCTGCTCGTGTCGCAGCCCGACAACGGTGAACAGGCGCTCGAGATCGTCGAGGTGCTCGTCCGCTCCGGCAGCGTCGACGTGATCGTGGTCGACTCGGTGGCCGCGCTCGTGCCGCGCGCCGAAATCGAGGGCGAGATGGGCGACGCGCAGGTGGGCCTGCAGGCGCGCCTCATGTCGCAGGCCCTGCGCAAGCTCACCGGCGTGGTGGCCAAGAGCAAGACCTGCCTGATCTTCATCAACCAGCTGCGCGAGAAGATCGGCGTGATGTTCGGCAACCCCGAGACGACCACCGGTGGCCGCGCGCTGAAGTTCTACTCGTCGGTGCGCATCGACATCCGCCGCATCGGCGCGATCAAGGATGGCGATCAGGTGACCGGCGGACGCACGCGCGTGAAGATCGTCAAGAACAAGGTGGCGCCGCCCTTCCGCGAAGCGGAATTCGACATCATGTACGGCGAAGGCATCTCGCGCGCGGGCGACCTGCTCGACCTCGCCGTCGATCGCAAGATCGTCGACAAGAGCGGCACATGGTTCTCGTACAGCGGCGAACGCCTCGGCCAGGGCCGCGAGAACGCCAAGCAGTTCCTCAAGGACAACCCCGCGACCTACCAGGCCATCGAGGAACGTCTCCGCAAGGAGCTCGGCCTCGCCGCCCCAACCGCCGAGCCCGTCGCCGGATAGTCGACCACAGCGTTCCTCTCCCGATCTGTAGGGGCACCCCTTGTGGGTGCCCGTTCGTCACTGTCGTCTCGACGAGCGCCTGAACGGATACAGCAACTGCTTCATCCACCCCACCGGTACGTCTGATGTGCTGGCAAGGCCGTACTGCGTCGGCCAGTGGCCCGGCAGGTAGTACGTCCCGAACAGGAGATCCCACAGCGGCGTGTGCACGGCGAAGTTCTTGTCGAGCGCGTCGCGCTCCGCGCTGTGGTGCCAGTGGTGGAACGCGGGCGTCGCAACGAATCGACCGAGCGCGTGGAACTCCCATCGGACGTTGGCGTGGATGAACGTCGCCTGCGCGGCGACGAGGAACACGTAGACCATCAGGGCCTGCCTGGAGAACCCGAAGACGAAGATCGGGACGTAGGTCAGGCCGCGCGTGAGGATCACGTCCACCAGATGCAGGCGCGAGCCTGCCAGCCAGTCCATCTCCTCCACCGAGTGGTGAATCGCGTGGAAACGCCACAGCACGGGCACCGCGTGGAACGCGCGATGCACCCAGTACTGCGTCAGGTCGGCAACGAGTACCATCGCGAAGACCTGCACGAGCAGCGGCAGCGCCGCGATCGTGCGCTCGATGGTCGCCACGCGCGCCCAGTCGAACAGCACGAGCGCCGGCGTCAGAGTCAGAAGCGTCAGCACTTCGACCAGCAACGAGTTCACGAAGAAGTACGACAGGTCCACGAGCCAGTGCCGGCGGAACACCGCCTGCGTCGTCTTCAAGGCAAACAGCCGCTCGAGCGGCACGAAGACCGCTGAATACAGCAGGAGGTTCAGCACGAAGAAGTCCGCGGCCAGCCAGGACGATGCCCCCGTGACGGCGGTGTCCACGCCGACGCGCGACCCGCCGAGCAATGCCGCGGCGAGCGTGAATCCGATGCCCGTGAGGGCGAGCGCCTTGTTCGCACGGAGCATGGCGCTGACAGTGCCGAGGAGGAACGACGCGACGAGCGTCAGGTGAATCGCCGCGCGCAGGTACGGTGAGGCGTAGAGCGGGCGCAATTCGCCAAAGGCGACGTATGTCGGGAAATGAAGACCGAGCACCAGACCGAGCCCGGCGATGCCCAGCAGGGCGGACATCAACCCGCTGATGAAGCCATGCCCGACAGACGTCGCCTCCGACGTCCTGAGCGCGAGGTGCGCGTGACGCCGTGGCGCCCTCCCGCCGTCACGCACGGATCCCGTCATCCGTCATCCAATCGGTCAGGCGCTCGAACGCCTTGACTCGACAACGTCCACTGACAGGGAAGAGGAAATGGTGCCGAGGGCCAGAATCGAACTGGCGACACTACGATTTTCAGTCGTATGCTCTACCAACTGAGCTACCTCGGCACGAGGTGCGCGGCGGGAACAACCTGCGAAGAATAGCACAGGCCGCCTAACGGGCTGAAGCGCTTCTGAAGTTGGTGTAGGGGCCGGCCCCCTACATCTGCGGGAGAGGTGTGTGCGAGGGGGCGCCGCGTCCCGCGCCGGTCGCGCCGACGCAGCGCGAAGGCGGATGAGTCCGCTCGATTGCGACGAAAAGGCGCCGCGAGAGGGAACTGTTTGCGGCGTTCTTGCAGAAGTGCCCTGTCCGGAAGCTCTGGCGGACTGGCTCGGCGTTTGCTCTTGCGTGGAGCACCGTGAGCGACATGCAGACTTCATCGACGGTGCTGCAGTTCCCATCCGACGGCAGGCGCGGCCGACGCATCGAGCCGCTGTCCTCCGGCGTTGCCCCACTCCCCGAGTTGCCGGGCGACCTCCTTGGTCCTCGTACGCCGGCGATCCCGCCGATCGGCAAGGATCGGGAGCGCGTCCTGCTCGACGCCTGGCGCGAGGCGCACTGGTCGCTCCGCATGGCCCTGCAGGAAGTGGCACGTCAGCGGCCAGAGATCGGTCTCGACGCGCTGTACGACCACGCGCGTCGCTGCGACAACCTCCTCGCCGACTTCTACCAGGCCCGTGCCGAACTGCTCGCGCGAGAGGTGCGCGACCTGCAAGCCGCTCTCGCCAGCAGTGCCAGGGGTTGACAGTGATGTCCGTCCGCCGGATGAAATCCGGCGGCTACCCTGCCCTGTGCTGGCCGGGCGACCTGTCGCGCCGTAGCCCGCGTAGGGCGCAGGCCGACGCCCGGCCCGATCCTCCGTTCTACTTTCCTGCGGTGTACGTCAGCCACGTGAACAGCGTGTGGCCGTGACGGGGGGCGCGAGTAGCGGTGGATGAGACGAACTGCCACACGTAACCGGACTCCAACGTGACGCGCTTGCCCAGCGGGCGGATCACCGTGGCCATCACGCGGTTCTGATCGAAGCCCTGTTGCGGCCCTCCGCGCGTGTCGTCGAGCGTCACGAAGTATTCGTTCCACAGCGCTGCCGTCCAGCGGCTCGCGCCGAGCGGACGCGTCAGGCGCGCCATGGTGCGCAGGCGATGCGACGAGTCCTGCCACGCATCGAGGAACCGTTGCTCCACGCGGATGCGGATCGACGGCGTCCACTTCCCCACGTTCGGGAACGTCGTGCTCAGTTGCTGCCACACCCGCTGCTCGTCGTCCGCGCGCTGACCGTCGGTCCAGCGAGCGACCGTCGCCACACCGCCCCACAGCGTCGCACGCCGCCCGAGCCGGCGCCCGACCGATCCGCGCACGATGGCTTCATGCCGTTCGGAGAGGTCCTCCTTCCACCGCGGCTGCACCTCGGTCTGCAGCGTCCACTGTTCGCCGATCGGTATGAGCGCGACCAGCAGCAGCCACGCCTGCACGTCGTGCGTGGCAGGACCTGTCGCCTCCTGCGCGCGCGCCACACCCACACTCAGCACCACTCCCACGGCCAACGCCAGGACCATACGCACGATCACGCTCACAACGTCCTCCCGAGCATCCTTGCCACGACGCGCATCCCACCGGCGCGCTGCAACCCTGGCACGAAGCACGCCTTCTCGAGTGTCGCATCATCGCCGGCCAACGTTGCCACGTCGAAGGTGACGCGGTGCCCGCCACCGGCAGCGGCAACGGCCACGGCCGCCCAATAGCGCGCATCGCCCACGGCGAGCACGTCAGCCGCGACGCCCGACGGCAGCGTCGCAAGTGCCGCCGCGATGTCTTGGACGCGCGCCTGATCGTCGCTGACGTTGAACGTCAGCCAGTGGTTGTGCGTCCTGGCACGCGGAGCCACCGATTCGCCCGTCTGGAACACTTCGACGATGAGGACGGGGCGACGCGCCTTGCGTGCGGCGGCGACCTCCGCGAGCGCGGCGCCTGCTGCGCGTCCCTCCGGGTGAATCACCACCAGCGGCCGGCCCTTGCCGGGCGTCCACGTGCTCGGCACGCGATCCCCCTGACCGCGCGTGATGATGCCGGCCCCGTCTCGCGTGGCCGTCACTTCGTCCGGCAGCGCGAGGATGCGACGCAACATTGTCCGCAGCGCCGCGTCGTCCTGCACGGCATCGGACTGCGCGGTGGCGGCACGTCGCCAGTCGGCGAACAGGCTGTCGTAGGTCGCGGCGTGGGTGGGCAGCGTTCGGCCCATCAGCGCCAGCATGTCTCCCGGCTTCTCCACCGGCGCCGACCGTTCCTTCCCCTCGTCGGCCCGGCCGAACGCCTGTCGATCCATGAAGCGATACACCGCCTCGCGCGACGTCTGGTTGTAGTTGTGCGGCGCGTCCACCTGCAGGTGCGACAGACGATCGGCAGCCCCGTACAGGTCGTAGATCCGTCTGATCGCCGGGTACTCCTCGTTCGGCACCTGCCTGGTCCAGTCGCCGGTCGCCGAGACCAGGAGCATCGGCTTGGGCGCGAAGGCGGCCGCGATGTCGAGATTGCTGATACCCAGGCGCAGGCCCGGTGCGTTCTCGCAATACGAGCCGCCCTGCATGTACGCCGACACCATGTTGACGGGGGCCGCGTACGCGATGCGGTCGTCGACGGCCGCGAGCAGGAACGTCTGCGTCGCACCGCCCGACGCACCGGTCGCCCCGATGCGTGTCGCGTCGACATCCGGCAGCGACGTCAGGAAATCCACCACGCGAATCGAGTTCCAGAGTTGCAGGCCGAGCGGACCGAATGACCACAGTGTCTCGCGCGGACCATGGAACGAGTGCGGCACCTGCATGGTGTCGTCGTACCCGACCATGTCGTAGATGAAGACCACATGACCGCGGCGCGCGAGGTTGGCAGCACGCATGGGCACCGACGCGAGCGGTTGATGTTCGAGCCTGCCGTAGTTCCAGTGGCCGTGCGGCGAGACCACGGCGGGATGCGGGCCCGGCGTGGCCGGCACGTACAGGTTGCCGCCGAGGAAGAACCCGGGCCACGTCTCGAGCAGGACCTTCTCGATCGTGTAACCGTCTCGTTGCAGTTTCCCGAAGCGCTGTGCGTGCAGCGGTGTCTTCTCCGGCATCGGGTCGAGCCCCGCAGCCGTGAGCACCTGTTGCCGCACACGCGTGCGGTGACGCTCCCAGGCCTCCTTCGTGTCGAACGGCTGCAACACCACATGCGTGTCCGTGTCGGGGACGTCGACATTGCGCCGATCGGCGACATCCGCCGCGAGCGGAGGGGCGATTGGGGCCTGCAACAGCGCAACGAGCAGCAATGGCAGCATGACCTGCACTCTACGCACGTCCCTTCGCGGCACGCAACTGCGCGCGTCCGCCCATTGCAGGCGGCGCGACACGGTGGTACCGTCAACGTTTGGAAGGACAGCCAGACGCCATCACGCCTCCGGCCCGTCCCGGTGGCCGCGCGCAGCGGCCGGCACGTCAGGTCAGGAGGAACGGCAGTGGCGAAGAGCCTGTTCGTCGGCAACATCCCGTACCAGGTCAGCGAACCCGAACTCGAAGAGCTGTTTGCGCAGGCCGGCACGGTCGAGAGCGTGACGGTCATGCGCGATCGCATGACCGGCCGCCCGCGCGGCTTCGCCTTCGTGTCGATGACCAACGACGATGAAGCACTGAAGGCGATCCAGCAGTTCGACGGCGCGCAGCTCGGTGGCCGCGCGATTGCGGTCAACGAGGCACGCCCGCGTCCGGAACGCGGACCCGGCGACTTCGGTGGCGGCGGTGGATTCGGCGGCGGTGGTGGCGGATTCGGTGGCGGTGGCGGCGGTCGTCCCGGTGGCGGGGGTGGCGGCCGCAAGCCTGGCGGTGGCCGCGGTGGCTACGGCAACCGCCGCGAACCCCGCTGGTAAGTCAGCACGAGTGTGCCAGGGGTTGAAACCCCTGGCCTCCATCTGACACTGACTCAGCACTCGCTCAGACTGAGCGGGATGTGCACGGCCAGGCCTCCATCGGCCGTTTCCTTGTACTTCGCGCTCATGTCGAGCGCCGTCGTCCACATCGTGTGAATCACCGCGTCGAGCGACACCCTGGCGTACGCCGGGTCGCTCGCGAGCGCGAGCTGCGACGCCGTGATCGCCTTGATCGCACCCATCGTGTTGCGCTCGATGCACGGGATCTGCACCAGCCCCCCGACGGGATCGCACGTGAGCCCGAGATGGTGCTCCATCGCGATCTCGGCGGCCATCAGCGCCTGGCTCGGTGAACCGCCGTTCACTTCGGTGAGCGCGGCGGCAGCCATCGCCGACGACACGCCGATCTCTGCCTGACAGCCCCCCATCGCCGCGGAGATCGTCGCGCCCTTCTTGAAGAGGCACCCGACCTCCGACGCCACGAGCAGGAACCGCGCCATGCGATCGGGTGTCGACGCCGTCTGCCCGAAGACCACGTCGTACGCCAGCACCGCGGGCAGCACACCCGCCGCGCCGTTGGTCGGCGCCGTCACCACACGCCCGAAACACGCGTTCTCTTCGTTGACGGCGAGCGCGAACGCCGTCACCCAGTCGAGCGTCCATCCGAAGCCCGTCCCGCCGGCCGCGATCGCCGCAAACCACGCGTCGATCTCCGCCGCCGTTGTCGTCGCGCCCGACACGTGGTCGCCGGCCGGCAGATTCTGCGCTGAGAGGTCGCGCGTCCCCAGCAACCGCGCGTTGATATCCGCCGCACGGCGACGCACGTTCAGCCCGCCGGGCAACCGTCCCGGTGTGTGGCACCCGCGATACATGCACTCGCGCATCACGCGCCACACGCGCGCGATGAACGCGTCGGTGTCCGCCCGCGGCCGCCACGCCGCCTCGTTCTGCAGCACGACATCAGCGATCGATCCGCCCGTCGTCTCGCACCACCGCAGCAGATCCTCGGCGGTGTCGATCGGGAACGGCAGCGACACGCCGGATCCCGACGCGCCGTCGCGCCCCTGCCACGCCACGAAGCCACCGCCGATCGAGAAGCACACGATCTCGTCACGACGGCCATCCGTCCACTGACTCACGAAGCGCATGCCGTTGGGGTGTTCCGGCAACGACTCCTGCTCATGGAAGGTGACGGCCAGCGACGCCGTGTCGCTTGTCGCCAAGGTGAGCGTGTGCGTCTCCAGCGCGTGCCTGACGCGCGCCTGCACGTCCACCATGTCGCACGTCTCTGGATCGGCACCGAGCAGCCCCGCGACGACGGCGATGTCAGTACCGTGCCCACGCCCCGTCTTGGCGAGCGATCCGTACAGGTGCGCCTCGATCGCCTCCACGCCGGCGAGGCCCGACTCGGCAGTCCAGCGCGCCATGCACTGCTCCGCCGCGCGCCACGGCCCGAGCGTGTGCGAGCTCGACGGCCCTACGCCAATCTTGAAGATGTCGACGACGGACAGTCGCTCGTCAGCCATGGCAAGTCTGAACCTCTGTCATTCGCCATTCGGCATTCGTCATTCCAATGCCCTGCATTCCGGGCATCGCGCGATCGCGGCATCGCGGCATTTCAGGTCACTGCTCTGGCAGTGCTGCTTCGATTTCGTCGATCTCCGACAACGACAACCGCAGGTCCGCTGCGCCGACAACGCCATCGATCTGCGCCGCCGATCGGCCGCCGACGATCGCCCCGGTGACGACAGGTCGCCGCAGCACCCAGGCGATCGCCACTTCGCCGGGCGACCGCCCATGACGCGCGCCAATCGTGCGCAGCACTTCGACGAGCGCGAGGTTCCGGGACAACTGCGGCTCCTGGTACTCCTTGTTGGTGCGCCGCCAGTCGCCGGCGGGCAGCGACGCCACGCGCTCCCGCGTCATCGCTCCGGTGAGCAGTCCCGAGAGCATGGGACTGTACGTCAGCACGCCGATGTCGTGTGCCTCGCAGTACGGAAGGATCTCCGGCTCGATCGCGCGGCGCAGCATCGAGTACGGCGGTTGCAGCGACGCCACAGGCGCGATCGCTTCCGCCACGCCGAGGTCCGCCACCGTGAAGTTCGAGACACCGATGTGCCGCAGCTTGCCCTGCGCCTTCAGGTCCGCGAGCGTGCCCCATGCCTCCGCCACGCTGCCCGGCGACGGCCCCTCCTGCGCAGTCCACCGCGGCCAGTGCATCTGATAGAGGTCGATGGCGTCCACGCGCAGACGGCGCAGGCTGTCCTCGACTTCCCGTCTGATCGACGCCGCCGTGAGGTCGTGGTGCACGACGCGATCCGCGCCCCACACGAGCGTGCACTTGGTGAACACGTACGGGCGCTCGGACAACGGGATGTCGGCGAGCGCGCGCGCCACGACGTCCTCCGAGTGTCCGAGGCCATACGCAGGTGCCGTATCGACCCAGTTCATGCCGCGGCTCACCGCCTGTCGAATCGCCGCGATCGAGTCACCATCGTCCTGCGGGCCCCACCCGAAGCGCCATTCGCCGCCGATCGCCCACGCGCCGAAACCGATGGGCGTGATGTGCAGATCCGTCCTGCCGAGTTGTCGAGTATGCACGACGAGATTCTACGCCCGGTCAGCGAACGTACACGGAACGGCAAGCGCCGTCGTCAGGCGTTCGAGGTAGTCCGCCCGCGGGATCTCGCGCGCACCGAATTGCACGAGATGCGGCGTGATCCATTGCGTGTCGAGCAGGACGTACCCTCGCGCGCGCAGACGCTCGACCAGCGCGACGAGCGCGACCTTCGACGCATCGGTCACCGTGTGGAACATCGATTCGCCGAAGAACGCCCCGCCAATCGACACGCCGTACAATCCGCCGACCAGCACATCGTCCTGCCAGGTCTCCACCGAGTGCGCGTGGCCGAGCCTGTGGAGCGCCACGTAACTGCCGACGATGTCGTCGGTGATCCATGTCTCGTCTCGTGCGCTGCAGGCGCGCATGACGGCCTCGAACGCGGTGTCCACCCGCACGTCGAAGCGCGACTGCCGGACCACGCGCGCCAGGCGCGACGGGGCGTGGAACGTGTCGATGGGGATGACGCCGCGCGGGTCGGGCGAGAACCACTCGATGCGGCCTCGCCGGCCGGTGCCCATGGGGAACCAGCCGAGCGCATAGGCACGCAGGAGCAGGTCGGGGTCGATGGTCTGTCTGCCGCGCGCGCGCATGGGCCTGCACGCTACGATACCGTCGATGCGCCGGTTCGCAAGACTCCCACCTTGGATACCGCTGGCAGCGAGCGTCGTGGTCGTCCTCGCCGTGACGACAACGCCCTGGTCGGCGTACGTGGGGCATTCACACTGGGCGGACGTGGAATGGGTGCCGTTCACGCGAACGCTGCGCCCGCTCGATTTTCTGCTGAACGTGCTGTTGTTCGTCCCGTTCGGCGCCGCCGCAACGGCGTAGCCCACAACGGGCGAGCGCGCGCGCCCGACAACTGCACGCCTCGCCCTCGTGGTCTGCGCCGGCGTGGCGCTGTCACTCCTGGTGGAACTGTTCCAGGTCTACTGCCACAGCCGCTCGCCCACCATGACCAATGTGGTGAGCAACGGGCTGGGCACCTGGCTCGGTACGCGACCGATGCTACGCGTTGCGACGCCCATCGATGATGGTCCAGTTCGTGAGCGTGGCGTTCAGTCCATACGCATCGGCCGTGAAGTCGTCGAAGAACACAGGAGCCGCCTGCGCTGACGAAACACCCAGTGACAGCACGACAACGAGCGGTGCGAGTCGCTTCAACATTCAAATCTCCTTGAAGACCACACAAGACCAGCCGTCTGGCAGCCCTGACTACCGACGCCGCCTCAGCACGCGGATGATGCTCCGGAACGACCGGTCAGGGCAGGCAGAGCGCTTGCCTGCGCCTGTTGCCAGGGACAGGCTACCGCATCACGTCGCTGATCGGACGGCCGGCATATCCCGTCAATTCGACGTAGCCGCGCCCCTTCACGGGCCGGCCGGCGGCTTCACCCTCGACCTCGACCGCGCCTTCCCAGTACGTGACGCCTGTCGAACGGCGGGTCACCAGTTCCTGCGCGTCGAGTACGGCTCGCACGCGCAGGCGGGTCGCGTCACCCGGCACCGACACGTCCCATTCGACGGGATAGGTCGCATGCGAGGTGGGCGACCGCCACGTCCGCCGCGGCTGGATGGCGAACGCGTCGGCCGCCAGTGGGCGCGACGCGCCATCGGCCGCCACCCACGTGCCCGACGAATATGGGTCCACACCTCCGTCGGTCCGCCTGAACCGATACAGCATCAACTCCCGCCCATCGTCCAGTTGCAGCGCGAACCAGTCCCACCCTTGCACGTGTCTCTCGAGGGTGCTGGAGCCGAACTCATGATCCATCCAGCTCGCGCCCGTGACGCGGACGTCCTTCGAGCCGATGCGCAGCGTGCCGCTCGTCGGCATGCGCGTGAGGGAGTAGTAGTGCGACGCGTTGCCTGGATCGCTGCCTTTCCGGCTGTAGCCGCGGTCCCCCTGCAGGACTGCGGGCTTCCCCGGCTCGAGCCGGAGATCGAGCGCGAAGGTCTCGGCGTCGATCGCGAGGTGGTGACGACCGTCCGCGTCGAGAGACACGCGCCATGTCTCGTTCCACACATCGTAGCGATCGGTGCGGGCGCCGGCCCAGTGCAGGCCCGCGCGATTGATGCGGTCCTCGTAGAGGTGCACACCCGTCGCCCGATCCGTCACGGCAACGTGCGCCATGAACAGATCGCGGACGGCCCACGGTGAGCGCGACGCAGGCTCGCGCACGAGGCCGTACCTGAAGAACGTCACCTGGTATCCGTAAGCACGTCCCTCCGCGCCAGTGACGTTGCCCGTGTAGTACCACCATTCGAGTCGGTAGTCGGGATGCGACACGTGATCGGCGGGCACCGACAGCACGCGCCCCGGCTCGGCCCGCCGCCAGTCCGTTGGCTGCGCGTGCGCGACGGTCATCGCCACCATCATCACCAGCGCGATGCGCATCGCCATCCCCTGCACGATTCGCGTCATTCGTCGCGCTCCGGGACGACGCTGACGTCGCGCATCGCGCGCCAGGCCGGGTACAACCCTGCGACGAGCGTGGCGATGACGACGAATGCGGACATCCGGGCGAGCGCACGCCACGGCACGTACCACTGGATGGTCCATCCGAAGCTCTGGACGAGCACCGTGTACACGAGGATGAGCGACAGCAGAAGGCCGACGCCAAGCCCCATCCCCTGCGCGATTGCGCCGAGCATCGCCGCCTCTCCCACGATCATCGTCGTGAGCTGCCTGCGCGACGTGCCGAGCGCGCGCAGGATCGCGATCTCGCGCCGGCGCTCGATCACCAGCGTCATGAGCGTCCCGATGATGCCGAGCAGCGCGACGAGCACGGCGATTGCCTGCAGCGCGTACGTGACGGCGAACGTGCTGTCGAAGATCCGCAGCACCTCTTGACGGAGCGCGCGGTTCGAGTGGATGAACACGCCAGCCGTTCCTTCGATGTCGCGCAACAACGCGTCCCGTACGGCCACCGCGTCCGCCCCCTCGCGCAGGTACACGGCAAGCCCCGCCGGACGACGATCGCCGAAATGCCGCGTGAACACCGCGATATCCATCCGGACGACGCCCCTGTCGTTCGAGTAGTCGTAGAAGACTGCCGCGACGTCGAACGTGCGCGGCCCCTGCGGCGTGGGCAGCGTCACGCGATCGCCGACGCGCAGGTCATGACGCATCGCGAACGGCTCCGACACGGCCACGACATCACGGCCGGCGAGGGCCTGCAGCGCCGCACGGCCATCAACCGGCGCCTTCACCCGCAGTCCGCCATGCGACAGCAGCGTGTCCACATCACCGGCTACCAGCGTGATGGGAGTATCGTCATACGTCACCGACAGATTACGGAAGGCATCGACGGCTAGGACGTCCGGATGTGCGCGCACGACGGCTTCGACGGTCTGGGAGATGGCGACCGCTCGCGCGCCGCTGGCTCGCGTGGCGGGTCCGACGTAGAGATCCGCCCGCAACGTCTGTCCCACCCACTCGATGACCGTCTCGCGGAAGCTCCCGACCATCACCGTGATGGCGACGGTCATCGCCAGGCTCGTCGCGAGGGCCGCCACGCTCACGGCGACGCGCGACACATGGCCGCCGAGATTCGCGTGCGCCAGCCACCCGCCCACGCGCAGCAGCCGGAACGAGGCCGTTCGCCCGACGCGCGCCGCACCACGCAGGACCGGCGGCGTCAGCAGCGCCGCGCCGAACACGAGTGCAGCGGCAGCCGCGTAACCGGCCAGCGGCAGGCCATCCACGGCAGGCACACGTGCGAGTCCTGCCGCAAGCACGATGAGCCCGACGCCCACCGCTGGCATCACGCCGCCGTTGCGTAGGCGAGCGGTGACGCGATCGGCGCCGCGCATCACGGCCGTCGGCGGCACGCGCGCTGCCTCGCGTGCGGGCAGCCACGCCGCGGCGAGCGACAGCGGGAGGCCGATGACCGCCGCGAGCAGCACGTCCCAACCGCTCAACTCCGGCGTGGCCGCGGCTGATCTGACGTACAGCGTCGCGACGGTGGCCGACGTCAGGCTTCCCATCGCACTCGCGAGCGCGCGTCCCAGCGGGACGCCGGCGGCAACACCCAGCGCGCCGAACACGAGCGCCTCGCCGAGGAACAGCGCCTGCACCTGGCGGCTCGTGCCGCCGAGCGCACGCAGCGTCCCGATCTCGTGCCGGCGCGCGAGCACCGACACGGACACCGCGTTGTAGACGAGGAAGAGGCCGACGAGCAGCGCGATCGACGACAACGCCGTCAGGTTCATGTGGAACGCGGCGAGCATGCGCTCGACCTGCGCGCTGCGCCGCGACGGGCGCTGCACGTTCACACCATCGGGCAGTCGCGCGCGCACGGCGGCTTCGGCCTCGGCAACGTCGACGCCGTCGCGCAGCCTGATGTCGATGCGATCGATCCTGCCGGCGCGACCGAATGCGTCCTGCGCGGCAGCCAGGTCCATGAGCGCGAAGTGACCGTCGAGCAGCGCAGCAGGACCGTCTGCCGCGAGCAGACCGAGCACCGTGAGCGACACCTGCCTGTCGTCGACCAGCCCCACGAGTCTGTCTCCCACGGTCACGCCATGGCGATCGGCGAACGCCCTCGTGACGACGATGGCGCCGGGCTCGACGAGCAGGCGGAGGATGTCTGTCGTACCGCGTGCCGCATCTGCCGTCGCGTACGTGCGCAATGGCGCGTCGCGCAGGACGTCCACGCCATACACACGGAGCAGCTCGGTCGGCTCATCCCCCTTGTCCACCGTAGCCCGCTGCGCGAAGGCGGAGGTTCGTACCACCAGGTCCGCGTCGATGACGGGACTCGCATGGCCGTACACGCGCAGCCAATCGAGATCGGCGATGAGTCGTTCGTCGAGCGTCCCGCCTACACCGAGAATCTCGAGCCCCGTGCGACCGGACGTCATGTCGAGCGCGGCGTCGAATCCGCGGAGGGCGCTCGCATTCGTCAACCTGATGGCCAGCACCACGGCGATACCGACGGCCACGCCGACCGCCGTCACCATCGTGCGCAGGCGCTCGGTGGCGAGGCGCCTCACGATGACCTGCCGGAACAGCTGCGTCATGCCCCGGCCGCGCCGTCGGGCGCCGCGATCCGCCCGTCGCGCAGATGGATGACGCGCGTCGCACCCGCCGCGATGGCGCTGTCGTGGGTCGCGAGGACGATCGTCAGCCCGAGCTCGCGATTGAGGGCGTGCAGCAGATCCAGCACGAGACCGCCGTTGGCGGAGTCGAGATTGCCCGTCGGCTCGTCGGCGATGAGCAGCAGCGGCTCGTGCACCACCGCGCGTGCGATGGCGGTGCGCTGCAGTTCCCCGCCGGAGGTCTGGGCGGGGTACGCGTCGAGGCGTGCGCCGATCCCCATGCGCGCCCCGGCGTCTCTCGCGGCCCGGATGGCGTCGACGGGCCGGCGCCCGGCCAGCAGCAACGGCAACGCGATGTTCTCGGCCAGCGTGAGCGTGGGCAGCAGGTTGAAGAACTGGAACACGAACCCGATGCGCGACCGGCGCGTCAGCGTCAGCGCCTCATCGTCAAGGGTCGTGAGGTCGTCGCCGGCGAGCACCACCCGGCCTGCCGTCGGGCGGTCCATTGCCCCGCACACGTGCAGCAGCGTGGACTTGCCGCACCCCGACGGTCCCATGAGAGCCACGAAGTCGCCGGCGGGCACGGTGAAGGACACGCCGGCCACGGCGTCGCGCGGTTGGTCGGGGTACCGCTTCCGGATGTCGTGCAGGTGCAGCATCGCTCTCAGGATAGGCCGGCCCGCTCGCCGTAGTATGCTGCTATCGACACGCACCACGACTCAACCAGGAAGACTTCAGGTAAGACATTACGCAATAAGCGTTTATCGCCCCTCAATAGAATCGAGAGTCTTCCGTTTGCGGACCTTTGTTCACCGAACCGTCCCGTCTGGGCACGCCGTCTGTCATCCCGTGGGGCGTGCCGGGCCGGCCGAGGGAACTGCAGGATCGGCGCCCGAAGCCGATTCGTGAGGCACGAGCCGCGCTCGTCACGTCATGACCATGTTGAAGAACGCCGAACAGGCTCAGCTCATCGGGACATCCGTTCAGATGACGGAGCTCAGGGAGGAAATCGAGCGCATCGCGCGCACCGACGCGAAGGTGCTCATCACCGGCGAGAGCGGCGTGGGCAAGGAACTGGTCGCCCGGGCGATCCACGTCCACAGCCAGCGTGCCGACAAGCCCTTCATCGCCATGAACTGCGCCGGACTGCCAGAGACGCTGCTCGAATCCGAACTCTTCGGGCACGTCAAGGGGAGCTTCACGGGTGCGTATCGCGACAAGCCGGGGAAGCTCGAATCGGCGCACGAGGGCACGATCTTCCTCGACGAGGTCGGCGAGATGACCCTGCGGATGCAGGGCCTGCTGCTCCGCTTCCTCGAGACCGGCGAGTTGCAGAAGGTGGGCGCCGACCGCGGCGGGCGCATCGTGAACGTGCGGCTGGTGGCGGCCACCAACAGGAACCTGCAGGATCTCATCGCGCGCGAGCAGTTCCGCGAAGACCTGTACTACCGCCTCAACGTCATTCACTTCCAGGTCCCGCCGCTGCGGGAACGGAAGGAAGACATCCCGCAGATGATCGAGCACTTCCTGCGCCGCTACGTGTCATGGGGCGGCCATGCCGTACGCGGGTTCGAGCCCGAAGCGTTCCACCTGATGGTGGACTACGCCTGGCCGGGCAACGTGCGCGAGCTCGAGAACGTGGTCGAGCGACTGGTGGTGACGGGACGGCACGAGCTCATCCGCGCGGAAGACCTCCCGACGGAGGTCAAGTCGCAGCGCGGCGTTGGCGTTCGTCCGCGCCGCGAGCGCCGGCGCACGGTGGCCGACGACCTGTACAAGCGGATGATCGAGCAGCGGGAATCGTTCTGGACCGCCGTGTACCCGCTCTACATGGAGCGTGAGATCACCAAGCAGAACATGCGCGACCTCGTGCGGAAGGGCCTCGAGGAGTCGCGCGGCAACTACAAGATCGTCTGCCGGTTGTTCAACATGGACGCCGGCGACTACAAGCGGTTCCTGAACTTCCTGCGCAAGCACGACTGTCAGTTGCCGTTCAAGGACTTCCGGTAACCGCTGTCACCGGGGCGGCGTCGGCGCGGCCGGCGCTCGACAGGCGATGAGCTGCGCGCTCACGCGTGCTGCTTCCGCGGATCGACCGAGAGCCGTCAACACCTGGGCATAGTGGTCCAACCCGTCACAGAGTGTCGGATCCGTTCGTGTCGCGCGCGACAGGACCTCGGCTGCCGCTTGGCTGCGTCCGGCCAGGTGCCACACCCACCCAACCGTATCCAGGACGGTCGGCGACGTCTGGCCGAGTCGCATCAGCCTGTCCGCCAAGGGAACTGCCGCGTCCACGTCGCCCGCCTGGACGGCGAGGTTGTACGCCAGGTTGTTCAGGGCGATGACATGGTTGGGGTCGATGGCCAGCACCGTACGATAGCTGGCACGCGCCAGGTCGTGATCGCCACGAGCCGTGTGGACGTCGGCCAGCAGCACATGGCCAGCCACGAACCTCGGAGCCTCGGCGACCACCTGCTCCAGAAGGTCGCGCACGACGCCCGATTTCGGCTCGAGGGCATTGGCCTTCAGGGCTGCAAGCCATCGCGCGGTGACCGCGTCCGAGGGCAACCCGAGGCGCGTGCGCATCGCCGCGACTCGGCGAGCCTGAAAGAGCGCCGGCTCACCGCTGGCGTCGTCGATGTCCGTTGCTTCCGGCGACGGCCACGTCCCGTCCGCCGCGCGGGCCAGTGGATCGCCGAACACCACGGCCTGCCAGCTCAGAAACGGCATCGCCATGTAGAAGCTCTCGGCCAGGGTGTAGCCGCGTGTCCATGCCTCGAACAATGTCGCAGGGCGGAATGCCGCGTCGAGATACGGCTCCCCCACCATGGCGCCCAGTCCCGTGAGTCCGGCGTCGAGCCAGTCCACGGCGAGGGCCTCCGGGCCTCCGGCGTAGAACGAGTCGCGCCGATCCCATCGGCCCGGCATCCACTGGGCAGGCGGAGACGTCAGCGTGCGCGCGTCAGCACTCATGAACGACGCGGCGACAGCCGCCGGACCGAATGACACCGGCGG
This sequence comes from Acidobacteriota bacterium, assembly GCA_020845575.1. NCBI lineage: Bacteria > Pseudomonadati > Acidobacteriota > Acidobacteriota bacterium. The sequence continues at coordinate 21,235 of JADLFL010000018.1, forward strand.
TGTACGAGTCCGCGTATCGTTGGAGCCCCAGCTGTAGTAGCCGGTCACGGCACCTTCGGCAGTCGCAACAGCGGCGGTCTCATCGAACACCGTGGCCAGCCCCTCTCGTCGCGGCGCCACGTCAGCCAACCGGCCTGGCACGTCGGCCAACCAGCGGCGCTCGGCGCCGCTGCGGTCGGCCGCGCGGCCATCAACCACGAATTGCCATCCTGAGGCGCGTTGTCGGCCACGCGCGAGCAGCGCGCGCGTCGCCGCCGTGGTACTACCGTCAAGACGCGTCACCAGGTAGATGTCGTACGCGCGACGATCGAAGGGACGCGGTGTCGCCCCGATCGCGTCTGCCGTGAAATACGGGTTCGGCACGCGTCCGGCCCGCGCTACGACTGCGCCTGTCATCTGTCGGTACAGGAGGGCGAGTTCACTGTCGACGCTGGCTGATGTGCCATCACGACCGACGGTTCCGCCCACGCGCAACGGGAGTCCCGGCATCAGGACGACGAATGTGATGCGATCCGTGGCACCGTTGTCGGCCAGCCACCTGGCGACGGGACCCGCGATGTCCCTCTCGTACGCATCCCTCGCGATCGTCGAGTCCACCGGAACGTCCACGGTGACCACCTGTGATTCCGGCACGGCACGAAGTCGCCGGTATTCCTCGGCAAGCTCACCGCTGGCGGCGACCCGGGTGTTGACGACGAGCAGAACGGAGCGGCCATCGACGTCGGCCGCAGACGCTGCGCCGACCACGCCCAAGAGGGCCACAAGCGCGCCAAGGCCACGCCGGGCCAGACGCCAGCCGGCACGCGTGGCCCGGGTAGCGGCGGGTCGCGTCACTCCGACCGCACGCCCGATGCCTGCATGGCTGGTGCGGTACGCGGCGGGTCCACGCCGACAGACGGGGCGATCTCGGCTTTCGTGTGCTGGTACACGTTGTTGGTGGCCGTACGAATCCGCACAGTGTACGCGATAGGCAGGACCTCGAGAATCGGGCGTACGGCCGCCAGCACGACTTGCGCGACCCGGTCTTCGTCGTCTGGATTCAGGGATGAGATGAAATGGATGTCCATGGGGGACGGTCTGTCCCACCGTCAGAGCAAACCTCGTTCCCGCCATGCGCCCCGGATTCCGCCTCACTGATCTACCGCAAATTCCTGACTTTCCCGAGCAAGGCAGCCAACATCTCAGGAAGTGGCAAGTGTACGTTGTCGGCACACCCTCGGCCAAAAGTCGCGCCATACACGACCTCTCGTCAGCCAGGGTTGACGCGGGTGTCTGCCACTCCCAGAATGGCAGCGCACCATGGCTACCCTCAAGGGCATCATCCTCGCTGGCGGTTCGGGCACCCGCCTCTATCCGGTCACCCGCGGCGTCTGCAAGCAACTCGTGCCCGTCTACAACAAACCGATGATCTACTACCCGCTGGCCACGCTCATGCTGGCGGGCATCCGCGACATCCTGATCATCACGACGCCCGAAGACACGGCCGCCTTCCAGCGTCTGCTCGGAACGGGCGATGACCTGGGCCTGTCGTTCTCGTACGCGCAGCAGCCCAGTCCTGACGGCCTCGCGCAGGCCTTCATCATCGGGCGCGACTTCGTCGGCGACAGTCGCGTGGCGCTCGCGCTCGGCGACAACATCTTCTACGGGCATGGCCTGCCGGACGTCCTCGAGGCGGCGGCCACACGCGCAACCGGCGCGACGGTGTTCGGGTACCTGGTGCGCGATCCCGAACGGTACGGCGTCGTCGAGTTCGATGGGAGTGATCGGGCCATCTCGCTGGAGGAGAAGCCTGCCACGCCACGATCGCCCTGGGCGGTGACCGGTCTGTACTTCTACGACAACGATGTGCTCGATGTGGCCGCGCAACTCCGGCCCTCGCCGCGCGGGGAACTGGAGATCACCGACGTGAATCGCCACTATCTGGAACGCGGGGATCTGCACGTCGAGCGCCTCGGTCGGGGCTACGCGTGGCTCGACACGGGCACACACGAATCACTGCTGCAGGCATCGCAGTTCGTGCAGACCATCGAGGATCGGCAGGGACTGATGCTCGCGTGCGTGGAGGAGATCGCCTGGCGCATGGGCTACATCGACGCGGCACAACTCGCTCGGGTGGCGCAGCCGATGCGCAAGAACTCGTACGGTCAGTACCTCCTGCGCTTGCTGTCTCAGGACGACGCGCGATGATCGTCCATGCCACGTCCCTGCCCGGCGTGCTCGTCATCGAACCCCGCGTGTTCGAAGACTCGCGTGGTTTCTTCCTCGAGACGTATCACGCACGGCGCTACGCCGAAGCCGGACTCGACGCGGTGTTCGTGCAGGACAACCATTCACGATCGGTACGGGACACGCTGCGCGGGCTGCACTTCCAGGAGCAGCGTCCGCAGGGCAAACTCGTGCGAGTCATCGACGGCGCGATCTGGGATGTCGCCGTCGACATCCGCCCGGACTCGCCGACGTTCGGTCGGCACGTGGGTGTCGAGCTCACGAGCAGCAACTTCAGGCAGATCTACGTGCCACCCGGATTCGCGCACGGGTTCTGCGTGACGAGCGACGTTGCGCAGGTGGAGTACAAGTGCACGACGTACTACGACGCGGCCGACGAGCGCGGCATTGCCTGGGACGACCCGCGGCTGTCCATCCCGTGGCCACTGCCGGGCGCGCCGATCCTCTCGGCCCGCGATGCAGCGAACCCGACGCTCGACGCGTGGCTGGCCGCTGGCGCCCCGCCGCACGACGCTCGCTCACGCTGACCGTATCAGCGTGGCAACGATGCGTTCCGCGGCGCGCCCGTCCCAATACTCCGGCACACGCGCGCCCGTGCGGCCCGCCAGGGCGGCGTCGACCGCCGCCGGCACGGCCTGCGCATCGGTCCCCACCAGCACGTTGGTCCCTTCCGTTACCGTGATCGGCCGCTCCGTCGAGTCGCGGAACGTCAGGCACGGCACGCCCAGCGCCGTCGTCTCCTCCTGAATCCCGCCTGAATCGGTGAACACCAGCGTCTGCTAGGCTAGAGGGTCGCGTCGTACCGGAACTCGACGCCCATTCGCCATGACCACTACGCTCGCTCGCATCACGGACCGCTCGGCGGTCGTCGGCATCATCGGACAGGGCTACGTGGGCCTGCCTCTCGCGCTCGTCTTCGAGGAAGCCGGCTTCCGGGTCCGCGGCTTCGACCTCGATCCGAAGAAGGTCGACGCCCTCACGCGCGGCGAGTCGTACATCCGGCACATCGGCTCGGACCGCGTGGCCGCCGCCATCGGCCGTGGTCGCTTCTCCGTGACGACGAACTTCGACCAACTGGCCGACTGTGACGCCATCCTGATCTGCGTCCCGACGCCCCTTGGCACGCACCGCGAGCCCGATCTTTCGTACATCCACAACACCGCGCGCGAGATCGCGAAGCGGCTCCGCAAGGGTCAACTCGTGGTGCTGGAGTCCACGACCTACCCCGGCACGACAGACGAGGAAGTGCTGCCGATCCTCGAAGCCACCGGCCTGACATGCCCCGACGACTTCCTGCTCGCCTTCTCGCCCGAGCGCGAGGATCCGGGCAATCCGCACTTCAACACCAAGACCATCCCCAAGGTGGTCGGCGGCGTGAACGCGCCGTCCACCGAGGCGGCCGTCGCCCTCTACGCCGCGGGCGTGGACAAGGTGGTCCCCGTGTCGTCGGCACGCGTGGCCGAGTCGAGCAAGCTGCTCGAGAACGTGTTCCGCTCGATCAACATCGCGCTCGTCAACGAGCTGAAGATCACGTTCGACAGAATGGGCATCAACGTGTGGGAGGTCATCGAGGCGGCCAAGACCAAGCCCTTCGGCTTCACGCCGTTCTATCCGGGACCCGGCCTCGGCGGCCACTGCATCCCGCTCGATCCGTTCTACCTGTCGTGGAAGGCATCCGAATACGGCATGTGGACGCGGTTCATCGAGCTCGCGGGCGAGGTCAACACGTCTATGCCGCGCTACGTCGTGAGCAAGGTGGCCGACGCGCTCAACGACGCGCAGAAGAGCGTCAAGGGCGCGAAGGTACTGGTGCTCGGCCTCTCCTACAAGGAGAACATCGACGATGACAGGGAGTCGCCGTCGTACGAGCTGATCGAGTACCTGCAGGACAAGGGTGCGCTGGTCGACTACTGCGACCCGTACTTCCCCCACGCGCGGCACGGGCGCCGGCACTCGCTCGAGCTGTCGTCGGTGCCGTGCGACAACGCGACGTTCCGCCGGTACGACGCGCTGCTCGTCTCCACCGCGCACGCGCAGTTCAAGGATCCGGCCCTCTACGCCGGGGTGCCGCTCGTGGTCGATACGCGCAACATCGTGAAGGCCGACCCGGCTGGCCCTGTGGCTGTCGTACGTGCCTGACACAGACGACCGATTCCCGCACACGAGGCGCGACGCGTGCCGGCGGCCTTCTCATCTATACTTCCGGCACAGTGTCCACCCTGGCCGAACCGACGACACGGGCGCGCATCCTCATCGTCGACGACCAGGCCCCCAACGTCCGCCTGCTGGAACGGCTCCTCACCTCCGCCGGCTACCACCGGCTCTACTCCACGACGACACCGGAGCAGGTGACGTCGCTGGTGTCGCAGGTCAACCCGGACCTGATCCTGCTCGACCTGCACATGCCTGGGCTCGATGGCTTCGGCGTCATGGAGCAGTTGCAGGGGCGCCTCAGCGAGGAACGCTACCTGCCCATCCTGGTGGTCACCGCCGACCTGAGCGTGGAGGTGCGCCAGCGCGCGCTCGGCGCCGGCGCGAAGGACTTCCTCAACAAGCCGTTCGACGCCGTCGAGGCGCTGCTCCGCATCCGTAACCTGCTGGTCACGCGGTTCCTGTACCTGCAGCTGGACAAGCACAATCGCAACCTCGAAGCGACGGTGCAGGAACGCACGCGGAAGCTGGAGATCGCGCGCTTCGAGATTCTCGAGCGCCTGGCCCTCGCCGCCGAGTTCAGGGACGACAACACGGGCGAACACACCCGTCGCGTCGGACGCCTGGCCGGGCTGATCGCACGCGAACTGGGCCTGACCGGCGATACGGTGCTCACGATCGAACGCGCCGCGCCGCTGCACGACGTCGGCAAGATCGGGATCCGCGACGCCATTCTGCTCAAGGCGGGGCCGCTCGCACCGGAGGAGTTCGAAGAGATGAAGCGCCATACGGTGATCGGCGCCGACATCCTCTCGGGCAGTCGCGGCGACCTCCTGCGTACCGCCGAGGACATCGCCCTCACCCACCACGAACGCTGGGATGGTACGGGGTATCCGTCAGGCCTCGCCGGTACCGACATCCCCCTGGCGGGCCGTATCACCCACGTTGCCGACGTGTACGACGCGATGACGCATCCTCACGGCGAACCGGCGCCCGATCGTCACGACGAGGCCGTCGCCGGCGTCACCCGCGACGCCGGAACCGCGTTCGATCCCGACATCGCCGCCGCTTTCGCCGCCGTCGCCGCACGAGAGCCGTTGAACAGGTAGGTAGATCCGGCAACCGGCAACCGGCAACCGATCAGCGGCCGGGCAGGCGGCCTGCCAGGGGTTGCCTCCCCGGCCTCCATCTGTGGTGTGAGGAGCGCGTCCATCTGTCGTGTGGGCGCGCCTTCCTGCACCTTTGGACCTTTGAGCCGTGCGCCGTGAGCCCTAACCCGCTGGCGCCCTGAGCCGCATCGACACTGCGAGCGCTGTCGCTGACGCGGCGAGGCCCCAGATCACGGGGTCGATGCCGGCCAGGCCGGTGCTGCCGCGCCAGCTGTGCAGGATCGCGGTCGTGGTGAGGCCGGCGATCATCGCCGCGAGCGCGTCGGGGCGGCGAGTACGCGGGAGAAACAGGCCCGCCATCACGGGCACGAACAGGCCCGCGCTCAACAGGGCGTAGAACACCTGCATTGTCTTCACGATGCTGCCGGCCCAGATCGCCAGGCCGATGCCGAGACAACCTGTGACGACAGCAGCGATGCGCACGACGCGGAGCTGGTCGGCCTGCGCGGCGGCCGGGTTCAGGTGTCCGGCGTACAGATCGCGCGCGAGCGACGTGGACAGCATGAAGAGCACCGCGTCCGCCGTGCTCACCTCCGCCGAGAACAGCGCCGCAAGCGCGAGCGCGCCGAGCCAGGGTGCCAAATCGTCGCGCAGGAGCGTCGGCAGCGCGAGTTCGTGATTCGGCAGACCCGGATGATAGGTCCGCGCCAGCATGCCGAGCAGCACGGGCACGGCGGCAAACGCCAGCAGGACGAGCGCGTTGGCCAGCACCCCGACGCGCACCGCTCGCGCGTCGCGCGCACCGTACACCTTCTGAAGCAGGCCTGGCGACACGATGAACGACGGTCCGAGCAGCGCGAGATACGCGATGCCAGAGGAGCCGCTCGCGGTCGGATTCCAGTACGTGGCCGGTACGTCAACGGGGAGCGCCGCGGCAAGCCCCGACGCAGGCCACAACGCCGGCACGGCAATCAACAAGCCGAGCGTGAGCACGGCGACCTGCATGGCGTTCACGAATGCCGACGACAGCAATCCGCCGGAGACGAAGTACGCGATGGCCACCGCGCCGCCGATCGCACACCCCCACGCGTGCGGCACGCCGGCGACGATGCGAAGCAGGCCCGCCAGCGCGATCAGCTGCGCGGCGAGAATCGCCAGCGACCCGACCCAGAGCAGGCCTGCCATCACCGCGCGGACGTCCGCGCCGAATCGCGCGTGCAGGTAGTCGCCGAGCGTCCGGTGATCGCCCTGCGTGGCCACCTGCCATATGCGCGGGCCGACAACCAGCGCCAGCACGATCGAGCCGAGCCCTGCCGACCCCACCCACCACCAGGCGGCGATGCCGTCCCGATACCCGAGGCCCGCCGCGCCCACCGTGGAACCGGCACCGATATTCGCCGCGATGAGCGTACCGGCCAGCAGCGGCGCCGAGAGTGTGCGCCCCGCGACGAAGAAGTCCGATGCCGTGGCGCGCCGCGACGTCCACCATCCGAGCGCGACGAGGACCAGCGCGTACGCGACGAGGAACAGCAGCGTGGCGGGCGTCGTCATCGAGACGCTGTCTCGAGGCTGCGAACCGACGGCAACGACGGCAGCGGTTCGGCATGCCGCACCGCGTTGACGATCGCCCGTGCCATGACGTCTGCCGCCAGCGCCCCGATGAGGCCGACGTCAGCGACGCCCTCGTGCCTGGCGGTGGAGATGGCAAAGATCGTGTCGCCATCGGACGGCGTGTGGACCGGCGCGATGGCTCGCGCGAAGCCGTCGTGCGCCATGCGCGCCACGAGCGAGGCCTGCGTCTTGGTCAGCACGGCGTTGGTCGCCACGACGCCGAGCGTGGTGTTCTCGCCAGTGAGCGCCGGCGCGGGCGCGCCCTGCCGCAGCAGGATCCGCGCGTCGGCCAACCCGCGTCCGTCTGGAGTGCGGACGCCTGCGACAACGGCCCCGGTCGACGGGTCGATCACGTCGCCGCGCGCGTTCACGGCAACCAGCGCTGCGATGATGACGCCGTCGGGCAGTTGGATCGACGCACTGCCGAGGCCACCCTTCATGGCCCGCGCCATCCCGTGCAACTTCCCCACCGTGGCGCCGGCGCCGGCGCCGACGTTGCCCTGCCTCACAGGCGCGCTCGACGCAGACACCGCCGCCTCGTGCCCGCACGCCGCGTCTGGCCGGATCGCGCCGTCGCCAACGCCGAGGTCGAACAGGATCGCGGCAGGAACGATGGGAACGCGGAACGCACCGACGGGAAAGCCGATACTTTCGGATTCGAGCCAGCGCATCACGCCCGTCGCGGCGTCGAGCCCGAACGCGCTGCCGCCGGCCAGCACGATGGCGTGCACGCGTTCGACGCTGTTGAGCGGATCGAGCAGGTCCGTCTCGCGCGTGCCAGGAGCGGCACCTCTCACGTCGACCCCGGCAACGGCGCCGTCGCGTACGACGACAACGGTGCAGCCCGTCGGCCGCTCGCGGCGCACGGCCTGCCCCACCAGCACGCCCTCGACGTCAGTGAGCGTACCGTTCAGCGGTCGTCGCGGCCCCGTCGTCTGTGCACCCGCCATCGCTGCCACCGCCGCCACTACCAGCGCCGTCCCCCAGGTCCCCGTCACGGCGTCGATCGTATCCCCAGTGCCCTTCCTTTGGCCCTTTGGCCCTTTTGACCTTTCGGGCCGGGCACGCCCGACCCCTACATCTTCGGACTTTCCCCTTCCGGCTTTTTCACTGTCCTTGTCCTTTACCCTTTGGCCTTCTCCCTTGTCACTGCGTGAGGATCCTGTCGAGCACCGGATCCAGTTGCTGGAAGAACGCGGAGGCGTAACGCTCGGCGCTGGCGTCGGTGAGATGGGACCCGTCCATCGTGCGCATGCCGGGCAGATCCGGGGCCACGAGGGGGACGTCGACGAGATCGGCGAGCATCTGCGCGTGCGTCAGTGACACGTCGCGCCCTGGCACCAGGGCGAAGATGAGGTGACCGCCACGCGCCTCCACCTCTCGCTTGAAGGCGCGCGCCAACTCCAGGTTGTGCGGACGTACGATGTCGCGGCCGCGATAGAACTCCTGCAGGCGCGCACCGTGTCCGAAGTCGGTGGCGATGAACCACGCGCCGTCCCGCTCCGACCGGTAGATCACGAACTCGCGCTCGCCGTCCCACAGGTCCGGCACGTGCGGGACGATGGTGTGCAGTTGGCGCCTGACGGCGTGCGAGATGGACGCCTCGGCCTGCACCTTCCACGCGTCGAACGCGGTGTCGTTCATCACGCGCGCGCCCCAGCGCGACGTCACACCACCGAAGAAGTTGTCGACGTTGGCGATGACCACCTTCGGCCTGAGATCGTGCCGTCGCATCACCGCGAGCGGGAACTCGTGCTGCTCGAGATGCCCGAATCCCATCGCGAACGGCCACAACCCGCGCATCGTGAAGTACTGGCGCAGGGACTCGCCGCGCAGCGCGAACATCAAGCGCGAATTGCCCACCAGCAGGACGTCGGCCCGACGCATGTTCTGGAGCACGTCCCGGTCGGTACCGTGCAACAGGACGTGATGATCCACGTGGCCACCGCGGTCGTGCGCGAGAAAGTGTTGAGGAGGCGGATCGGCGGCCGTCGTGACATCGAGCTGGTAGCACCGAAGGGGGGTGTGTTTCCAGATTGCCCACCCCGACAGCACGCACACGGCGAGCGTGAGGAGCCCGACAACGATCTCCCGTCGCGCGTCCCTGCTCCGCCGCTCGCACCGCACACCCGTCTCCGTCATCAGAACTGGAAGTAGATGAACGCGTTACTGGATCCGTACGCGATGAGAATCGTGTACACCATCACACCCGCCAGCACCGCGCGGCGCATCGGCGAGAGCGGGCGCACCCACTCGTGCTCCACGAGCCACGTCCACGCGTGCGCCAGCACCACGGGCAGCAGGAACGCCAGCGCCGTCCACATCTCGCGATTCAGGGCCAGGCCATCGAGCGGCGCGACGTTGCCGATGAACTGTGCCGCCCCCGCGAACGACGAACTGCGGAAGAACACCCACGTCACGAGCACCACCACCTGCACCACGAGCGCCCACGATACGCGCAGCCACCACGGTCGCCGCTCGAGCCCGCGATGCAGTCCCAGCATCCGCTCCACGGCCAGTGCGCCGCCGTGCAGGGCGCCCCACGCCACGTAGGTCCATGCCGCGCCGTGCCAGAGACCGCCCAGCAGCATCACGAGCATCAGGTTGACGTACGTGCGCCGCGGCGACACCCGATTGCCACCGAGCGGCACGTACAGGTAGTCGCGCAGCCAGCGCGAGAGCGTGATGTGCCAGCGCTCCCAGAAATTCTTGAACGATCCTGCCACGTACGGGCTGTTGAAATTGACCGGCAGCTGATACCCGAGCAACTGCGCGCACCCGCGCGCGATCTGCGAATAGCCGGCGAAGTCGCAGAAAATCTGGCCGCTGAACAGAAGCGAGAGCCACAGCACCATCCCGGCGCTGGCGTCGGTCGTGTAGCCCGTGTCCCAGTACTTGTCGACGTAACCGGCCAGGTTGTCGGCACACACCATCTTCAGGAAGTAGCCCTCGACGATGAGGGCGAGACCCGACGCGATGACCGGCCATCGCACGCGCCGTACGCGGGGGATCTGCGGCAGGAACTCCGTGGCTCTGACGATCGGCCCGGCGACCAGTTGCGGAAAGAACGCGATGAAGAAAATGAAGTCCCTGAAGTTCGGGAGGGCCTTGAGCACGCCCCTGTAGACGTCGATGGTGTAGCTCATCGACTGGAACGTGTAGAAGCTGATGCCCATGGGCAGCACCACTTCCCACGTCGGCCTGTCGAACGGCACGTCGAAGGCCTCGGCCAGCCACTGCAGGTTGTCGAGGCCGAAACCGAAATACTTGAAGAACGCCAGGAGACCGAGGTTGGTCGTGAGCGAGACGGCCAGGATGGCGCGCCGGGCCCTGACCGTCAGGCCGGGACGTTCCAGGGTCAGTGCCGCGAAGAAGTCGATGACCGACGAGGCCAGCAGCACCCAGAGATAGGACGGGATGTGCCAGCCGTAGAAGACCAGGCTCGCGACCAGCAGGATCCACGTGTAAACGGGCTCGACCTTGCGGCGGCCCACCGTCAGGCGGGCCAACCACACGGTCATCAGGAGAACGGCGAACGACCAGGAGACGAAATTCACGGGAAAACGTGGACAACCAGACAGATGGCCCCTTACCATCGCATCAGCGTGCGTGTTCGTTCAACCCTGTGCTGCGTCGTCGCGGCCGTGCTGGCGTTTGCCGTTGTGGCTCCCGAGGCCGGTGCGCAGGACACCACGCCCCGCTGGCGGGGCGTGTACGTCGACACATTCAACACGCGTCTCGGTACGCCGGACGAGGTGACGCTGGCGGTGACCCGCGCGACGGCGATGCACGCCAACGTCCTGTTCGTGCAGGTCCGACGCCGGGGCGACGCCTTCTATCTCGACGCCGTCGAACCGCTGCCCGACGGCGTGCCGATCGATGGTGGCTTCGACCCGCTCGGCGATCTCCTCTCGAAGGCACGCGCAGCGGGGCTGGAGGTCCATGCGCTGCTGACCATCGGCCCCGTGTGGCACCTGTCCACAGCGCCCTCCGACCCTCGGCACGTCTTCAACAGACACGGATTCTCGGGCTCCCGCATCGTCGAGGGCGCGGAGAACTGGCTCACGCGAACCCTCGTGCCGGACGGCAACGGCTCGTCGATGGACGGGTACCGTTTCGGCACCGACTACTGGCTCGACTTCGGCCATCCTGCCGCTGTCGACTACGTGGTAGAACTGGTGACGCGTCTCGTCGAGCGCTACCCGGTGGACGGCGTACGCCTCGACGGCCTCCAGTACCCGGAGGCGCCTGGTGGCACGGCGAGCGTCGGGTACAACGCCGTGTCGGTGGCACGCTTCCAGGCGCGCGCGGGCGCCTCAGGCGTACCGAACGCGGTCGATGCGCGGTGGAGCGACTGGCGGCGCGAACAGATCACCGCGCTCGCGCGTCGCGTGACGGCGTCGGTCTTCGCCGTGCGCCCGTCGGTCGTCGTCAGCGTCTCCGGCGTGGTCACGGGTCGCATGCCCGGCGACACGCGCGCCACCATCGCGTATGCCCGCAGCTTCCAGGACTGGTTCGCGTGGGCCGCAGACGGCAGCGTCGACGTCGTGGTCCCGCAGGTCTATCGGGCCGCGCACACGGCCACGGGGGTCGACGAGTTCGACAGTTGGATCGGATGGGTCAACGCCACGCCGACTGCCCGGCCCGTGGTGATCAGCCTCGGCGGGTACATGAATTCCCTCGAAGGCCTGCTGGCACAGGCGCACGCCGCGATTGCCGCCGCGGGACCGGTCGGTGGCGTGAGCTTCTTCTCGCTCGCGGCCAACAACGCACCGGTCGTCAACAACCCCCTCTCGGCTCCCGCTGGCCGCGACACACCACAGCGGCCGTTCGAGGACGTCGCCTCGGCCCTGCGGACGGGGCGCACGACCAGCGGACAGGTCGTCGACCACGTGCAACCCGGTCTATTCACCGTTGTCGTGCCCCGTGCCGCCGCGCCGTGGAAGGACGCCATCGGCTACGTGCTCGGTCGCCTCGTCGACGGCAACGGCGCCCCCGTCGACGGCGCGCACGTGTTCCTCGACAGCACCGGCGGCACGGCCGGCCCCGATGACGTGGTGAGCGACGGCACCGGCGTCTTCTCGACACCCGGCATGACGCCCGGCACCTATCGTCTCCGCGTCGTCACGCCCACCGGCAGCGCGTTCATCGGCGACTGCACCATCGACGTGAGCGCTCGCGCCGTGGCACGCATCACCCTCGGCATCGATCCCTCGCGCACCGGTGTCGCGATCTGTCGCTGAGTCACGCCTGATCCCGTTGCTACTGGCGATCGGCCTCTCCGGCCCCGTCGCCATCGCGCAGGTGCACCCTCTTCCGCAGGATCCCGAGTCCTGTCGCGTGGTCCGCCTCTCCGACGTCGGCTGGACGGACGTCACGGCCACGACGGCCGTCGTCTCGCAGGTACTGACCACGCTCGGCTACGAGCCGCGCGTGACGGTGCTCTCGGTACCCGTGACGTTCGCGGCGCTGCGCAACGGCGACATCGACGTGTTCCTCGGCCATTGGCTGCCCTCGCAGCGCGAGATGATCGCCCAGTACGTCGAAGACGGTTCGATCGACGTCATCGCCACCAACCTTCGCGGCGCGCGCTATACACTCGCCGTCCCCGCGTACCTGTACGACGCAGGCCTGCGCGACTTCCACGACATCAGTCGCTTCCGCGGGGATCTCGGGGCGAAGATCCACGGCATCGAACCCGGCAACGAGGCCAACGACACGCTCCTGCGCATGATCGCGCGCAACGACGCCGGACTCGCGGGGTTCGAACTGGTGGAGTCGAGCGAGCAGGCCATGCTGGCCGCCGTCGAGCGCGCGATGCGCGCCCGGGAGGCGATCGTGTTCCTCGGCTGGTCGCCACACCCGATGAACACGCGTCTGTCCATCCGCTATCTCACGGGCGGCGACGAGTGGTTCGGCGCGGACTTCGGCGGAGCCACCGTCCACACCGTGGCACGCCGCGGCTACACCGCCGCCTGTCCCAACGTGGCGCACCTGCTGCGATCGGTCGTCTTCAGCGTGGACGATGAGAACGGCTTGATGGACGCCATGCTGACGGATCGGCAGCCGGCCGCGCACGCCGCGCGTGCCTGGATCGCTCATCACGAGGATCGCGTGACCGCCTGGACGACGGGGGTCGTGCCATTCCGCGCAGACATGCGTACGAGTGCCCTTACGGACTCTTCCGCAGCCGACGCGATGGCCGCGCGCGTCGCGAGGCACAAGCTCCCTGTCGGCGATTGGGCCACCACGGGAGTCGACGTGGCGCGGCAGCACGCCGGCGTCGCGTTCGACGTCCTCTCGCGCGTCGTCGAACGAGTCGTTGGCGTGACGCACGGCGCGCTGGCCCGCACGCCGGCGGCGCTGCTCCTCGTGCTCGCGACGGTCGCCGCCTGGTACCGTCGCCGCGCCGTCGGCCTCACGGTGTTCGTTCCCGTGGCCCTGCTGCTCATCATGAATCTCGGGTACTGGGCCGCAACCGTGGAAACGCTGGCGCTGGTACTCGTGGCGGCCGGTGTCAGCACCGCGATCGGCATCCCCGTGGGCATCCTCGCGGCGCGCCGGCCACGCGTCCACACGCTGCTGCGTCCGTTGCTCGACCTGATGCAGACGCTGCCGACGTTCGTCTACCTCACGCCGGCGCTCGTCCTGTTCGGTCTCGGCGTGGTGCCGGGACTCATCGCGACGGTCATCTTCGCGCTGCCCGCGCCCATCCGGCTCACGCAGCTCGGCCTGACGTCCGTCCCTCGTCCCCTTCTCGAAGCGGGTCAGGCGTTCGGAGCCACGCCGTGGCAGTTGCTGTGGAAGATCGAGTTGCCGAGCGCCTCGTCGGCCATTCTCACCGGCGTGAGCCAGTGCATCATGCTCAGCCTGTCGATGGTGGTGATCGCGGCACTCGTCGGCGCGGGCGGGCTTGGCGTGCCCGTCGTCAGGGCGCTCAACACTGTGCAGGTCGGCATGGGCGTCGAGGCCGGACTCGCCATCGTGCTTCTCGCCATCGTTCTCGACAGGCTCGCACGTCCGTCGGACCGATCGATCGCACCGGCGACCTCTTCGGAGCGACAGGTGGGTCGATGACCGACGCGCTGTGCTTCGACAGCGTCGACGTGCTGTTCGCGCGCGGCAGAACCAGTACACGCGCGCGCCGCCTCGATGCAGCATTGAGGGCCTGCGACGATGGCGCGCCGCGCGAGCGCGTGGCGATGGACTTCGACGTCTTTGTCGCGGTGCGTGGAGCCGTGCTGCAGGTACGGCCCGGCGAGTTCTGCGTGATCGTGGGCCCATCGGGTTCCGGGAAGTCAACGCTGCTGCGAACCGCCAACGCGCTGACGCCCGCCACGCGCGGCCACGTTCGGATGCGCGACGGCGACACGCTGGTCGACGTTGCCCGGTGCGCACCGGAGACCCTGCGTCGCCTGCGACGCTATCGCGTGGCGATGGTCTTCCAGCAGTTCGCGCTACTCCCCACGCGAACCGTCGGTGAGAACGTGGCGCTGGGTCTGGAACTGCGCGGCGACCCGCCCGACGCACGCGCACGCATCGTGGCCGAGAAACTGGAGATGGTGGGACTTGGCGGATGGACCCATCGTCCCGTCGGCGAGTTGTCTGGCGGCATGCAGCAGCGCGTCGGCATCGCGAGAGCGCTGGCCACGGACGCCGACATCCTGCTGATGGACGAACCGTTCTCGGCACTGGATGCCGTGATCCGGCGGCGCCTGCAGGACGAACTGCGCGCCCTGCACCAGCGCCTCGGCAAGACGATCCTGTTCGTCACGCACGATCTCGCCGAAGCGGCCAGACTCGGCGACCGGATCGCCGTGATGCACGACGGGCGCATCGCTCAGACGGGCACACTCGATCAGGTGCTCGCCTCGCCGGCCACAGACGACGTGGCCCAGTTCCTCCACGAATTCCACCGCTGATCGGCCGCGCTCACCAGAGCCACGCCGCGCCGCGCACGCCGCTCGAGTCGCCGTAGCGCGCCTTGACCAATCGCGTGTCCACGCGGTCGGAGAACACCCACGTGTCCCAGAATTTCGGCACGTGCTCGTAGATGCGGTCCACGTTCGAAACACCGCCGCCGATGACAATCACGTCGGGATCGACGATGTTGATGACGCCGGCGAGGGCGCGGGCCAGCCGATGCTCGTAGCGCTGCCAGGCGTCAATCGCCTGTGCATCGCCCGCGCGCGCGAGATCGTCGACCTGCGCGGGCGTCGCATCGCGCCCCGCCACGCGCCGGAACTCCCGGGCGAACGCCGGGCCCGAGAGCCACGTCTCGATACAACCGCTGAGGCCGCAGTAACAGGCCGGCCCGGGATACTCGTCGCTGTCGGGCCACGGCAGCATGTTGTGGCCCCATTCCCCGCCAATGGCGTTGGCCCCGATCACGGCGTTGCCGTGGACGACGAGGCCGCCGCCCACGCCGGTGCCGAGAATCACGCCGAAGACCACCTCCGCCCCCGCGGCAGCGCCGTCGGTCGCCTCTGACAGCGCCAGGCAATTGGCGTCGTTGGCCAGACGGACGTCACGCGCGAGCACGCGTTGGAGGTCCTCGGCGAACGGTTGGCCGTTCAGCCACGTGGAGTTGGCGTTCTTCACGCGCCCCGTGGCCGGCGAGATCGTCCCCGGCATGCCCACGCCGACAGAACCCGTGACACCTGTGGCCTCTTCGCAGCGCCGCACCAGTTCGGCGATCGCGGCCAGCGTACCGTCGTAGTCGTGACGTGGCGTGGGCAGTCGCTCCCTGTGCCGCTCTTGTCCATCATCGTCGAGGGCAAGTGCCTCGATCTTCGTGCCGCCGAGATCGATCCCGATTCGCATGGTCGGGCGGCAGCGTATACCCGGTACCCTAGCGGAGTGAAGAGCGATCAGACGTGGGTGACGACGGCAGACGAGGAGGGACTGCGCCTGGACAAGTTCCTGGCGGCGGCCGGGCGGGCCGGCTCGCGCCCGCGCGCGGCGGACGCCATCGCCCGTGGGCGCGTGCTCGTCAACGACGAAGAGGTGCCGGCAGGCGCGGGAGCGCGACCGGTGAAAGCCGGCGACCGTATACGCCTCTGGATGGATCGTCCGGGGTCGGCGTCACGCACCGTCAGGCCCGCGGCGCGCGATGGTCTCGTCATCCTCCACGAGGACGATGACATCGTGGTGATCGACAAGCCGGCGGGTCTGCTGACAGTGCCCCTGGACGGCGACAGCCAGGCACCGTCCGTGCTCGCGCTCGTCCACGATCGCTACAGATCCCACAGGACGCGCGAGCCGTTGGTGGTGCATCGCATCGACAAGGACACATCTGGCCTCGTGATGTTCGCGCTGCACGAACCGGCGCGCGCGGCGCTCGTGCGGCAGTTCGCCAACCACACGCCGGAGCGCGTCTATCTCGCGCTGGTGAACGGACACCCGGATCCGCCGGCTGGCACGTGGGCAGACCGGCTGTCGTGGGATGCCGACGCGTTCGTGCAGCGCCGGGCGCGGCCCGGCGATCCGGAGGCCCGCGACGCATCGTGCGCCTATCGCGTTGTCACGCGATTGGCCGACGCCTCGCTGCTGGAGATCCGCCTCCACACCGGACGCCAGGGCCAGATCCGCGCGCAGGCCCAACTGCACGGTCACTCACTCGTCGGCGATCGACGCTACCGCCCGCGCGAAGGCGAGCCCGGACATGCCCTCCGCTTCCCCCGCCAGGCCCTTCACGCGCAGCGTCTGGGCTTCGAACACCCGTCCGACGGCAGGCCCGTCACGTTCACCGCTCCCATGCCAACAGATCTCCGCGACTACCTCGAGAAACTCCGAAAACAGACCAGACAGTCGCGGGGTGGGGATCGGTGAAATGCCGGTAATGCCGAGCATGCCGCATGTCCGACGCACCGCACCTGCCGGAGCGCACGGGCTCGAGCGCGCTGGTCAGCAACAGTCGCGGATTTCGGCAAGGGTGACGACGCGACGTTCGGTGTACGCGCGTTCGAGTGCGCAGATGACTTCGGTGACGAGCACGCCCTGGTCGACGCCGGGACCGAGCGCCTCACCGCGATCCAGGCACGCCACCCACTCCTGCGCCATCCAGATCGGCGCGCCGACGAGGCTCGTCCCGATCCGGCCCGCCAGCGGCCCTCGCGCGTGCTGGCGATCGGTGACGAGCGTGAGGCCCTGATGGATCGGGTCGGCACCGATCGCGCCATCAGTGCCAACGACCTGAAAGCGGAAGTCGACAATCGCATCAGTGCCATCGGGCAGGGTCCACGCCGACGTCAGCGATGCCGTCGAACCATCGTCGAGCGTGATCAGGGCATGGACGACATCGATGGTGTCGATGCCGCGCGCGCGCAGCACGCCTCTCGACGCGACGGCCGTGACCGACACCGGCGTCCTGCCCGAGAGATGCGTCACCAGATCGATGGTGTGCGGCATCAGGAACCAGACGGGAGACGAACGGGCGGCCCACGACAGCATGGTCGTCGGCACGAACCACGTGTTGGAGAGCGTCGCCGTCGTCATGATGTGCGCACCGATCGCGCCATCACCGATCGCGCGGTGCGCCTGGACGATGTGCGGGTTCCAGCGATTCTCGAACCCGACAAGACAGGTGGCCCCGCCGTCGCGCACGGCATCGCGAATCTCGTGCGCCTCGCCAACGGACATGTCCAGCGGCTTCTCGATCAGCAGGTGCCTGCCCGCGCGGGCGGCGGCAACGGCCGCGTCGCGATGCGCGAAGTCCGGCGTGGCGACGATCACCGCGTCGAGGTCGAACTGATCGAGCAACGCGACGTGATCCGAGACGACAGGGAGACCCAGGTCACGCCGAGCCGCGTCCGCCGTAGCCCCAGACGGTTCCGCAAAGGCGACGACATCCGACACAGGCGACTCCGCGAGCGCCGTCGCGAACAACCGACCACGCAACCCCGCCCCGACGATCCCGACCCTCACCACACGGTGCCTCGCTCTCATGACGACCACGCACCACCGCACGCCTCGTCCGCATGCCGGGCGATGGTCACACATCGCCATCGGATCGACAACACGGACATCGCGACGGGCGAACCGCACCCACACGGCGGGGGCGTTACGCCGTGTGAAGTCGCGCCCCATGCGGTCATCCCGCCGTCACGGCACCCTCCATCCGGGAGGTCCGGTGGTGACCACCGTTCACGCGAACGAGGCGGCGGGCATCTCGCGGACGTGGGAGGTATCGGGCCTGAAGCCCATGTGGCGCAGGACGTCGCGATCGAGGTCGAGGCCGGGCGCGATCTCCACAAGGGACACGCCTCCGGGATCGAGGCGCAGCACGGCGCGTTCGGTGACGTACAGCACCTCCTGGCCGCCGCGCCGCGCGTAGTCGCCGCTGAACGTGATGCGCTCGACGCGCTCGACGAACTTGCGCACCCTGCCCGGCGTGACGATCGAGAGGCGGCCGTCGGCCCATGCGATGCGTGAGCCCTGCGCATCGAACGTGCCGCAGAACACCACCTTCTTCGCGTTCTGCGCGATCTCGACGAACCCACCGGGGCCGATCAGGCTGCCACCGAGGTGCGACACGTTGACGTTACCGTGTGCGTCCACCTCGCCCATGCCGAGGAACGCGATGTCGATGCCGCCGCCGCTGTAGTAGTCGAACTGCTCGATCGACGGCACGATCGCGTCGGCGTTGCGCGCGGCGCCGAACAGGTGCTCGTCGAGCATGGCGCCGTTGTGCGTCCCCTGCTCCACGCTCATCCACAGTTGCGGGCCGAGCCCCTGCTCTGCGATCACGCCGAAGATGCCGCCGGGCATCCCGAACCCGAAGTTGAGCGACGCGCCCGGGCGCAGTTCCATCGCCGCACGCCGCGCCACGATGCGCCGTTCGAGCTTCGCTGGAACCGCGGCCTCGTCCTGTCGCAGCGCCGCACGCCGCGAACCGCTCACCGTTTCGTCGTACGCGAGATCGTAGAACTGCTCCTGCTCCGGATCGACGACAAGGGCGTCGACCATGATGCCGGGGATGCGGACGTGCCTGGCGGGAAGCGCGCCAGGCTCCAGCACCTGCCTGACCTGCGCGAGGACCCGGCCGCCGCCGTTGTGCGCAGCAAGCGCCATCGCGTGGACGTCCATGTCGATGGCTTCGCCTTCGGGACTGATATTGCCGCGCGTGTCGGCGTACGTCCCGCGAACGATCGCCACGTCGACGCGGAACGGCTTGTAGTGCAGCACCTCGCGTCCATCGATGGTCAGCAGGTCGACGAGCGATTCACGGCTGCGGGCGTTGCACCGCCCGCCATCCTGGCGTGGATCGACGAACGTGCCGAGCCCGGAGTGCGTGAAGAGGCCTGGCCGTCCCGCACCGATCTCCCGGAGCAGGTGCTGGATGACGCCGCCGGGCAGGCAGTACGCCTCGATCTTCTCGTCGCGAATCAGCGCCTGCATGCGCGGCGACCACGTGAAGTGGGCGGCGATCACCTTCCGCAGCATCCCCTCGTGCGCGAGGCGATTGGTGCCGCGAGCCTCGCGGTCGCCCAGTCCGAGCGAGTGGACGAGCGTGAGCTCACGCGGATGCCCGGTTTGCAGGAAGCGTCGTTCGAGTGCCGCCAGGATGGCTTCGGCGGAGATCATCCCGGCGCCGTTACCGCTGATGGCGACTGTCTCGCCATCGCCGATCAGGGCGGCAGCCTCGTCAGCTGTCATGAAGCGCGTATGGGCCATGAGCGTGTCGAATACGGTCGTGCAACCGGTGACGTGACGGACTATCGATTGTGAAACAGGGGCTTACGCTTCTCGACGAAGGCGCGGACACCTTCACGGCAGTCGCCGGTGGCCGACGCCTGTGCCGCCGCTGCCGCGTGGTGATGTCGCAGATCCCGCCGCGACGCGGACAGCAGCCCCTTCACGAGCGCCATCGCCGCAGGTCCGTTGGCGCAGAGACGCTCGATCCACGCATCGCACTGTCGCGAGAGCGCGTCGTGGTCCGGTGCGACGGCCGTGACGAGCCCCCAGTCGAGCGCCTGCGCGGCGGTGATGGGCGTAGCCAGGAGCGTCAGGTGCGCCGCGCGTGCCGGCCCGACGACGTCCGCGAGCCGCCCCACTCCACCCCATCCGGGAATCATGCCCAGGCTCACTTCAGGTGTGCCGAGTTTCGCGCCGGCGACGGCAAGGCGAAGGTCGGCGGCAAGCGCGAGTTCGAGGCCGCCGCCGAGCGCGTGCCCGTTGAGCGCCGCGACGACAGGCTGCGGCAGGGCCGCCAACCGCTCGAAGACATCGATGCCAGCGAGGATCCACGCACGGCCCATGTCGAGCGCCGACAGGTTTCCCCACGCCTCGATGTCGCCGCCCGTGCAGAAGAAGCGCTCACCCGCACCGCGCAGCACCACCGCTCGCACGTCGCGATCGCGCGCGACTCCCTCGGCCGCGTGTCCGATCGCGTCGAGCATCGGCAACGTGAGCGCGTTGCCCTTCTCCGGCCTGTCGAGCACGATCTCCAGCCACTGCTCGTGCCTCGTGACGCGAACCATCGACCCGGATTCCTCCACGCGTCTCCCCTTCGCCTGTCGCCCTAACACACGGTGAGAAGGCGTTCGACGCAGACGTCGAGCACGTCCTCGTCCGGACGCGTCCACCAGTTGGCCGCGGAAAGGATCTCCGCCTCCACCGGGCCGGCATAGCCGGCGCATTCCAGTACGCCGCGCATGCGCCGCAGCTCGATCACGCCGTCGCCCATCATGCCGCGATCGGCCACGAGATCGCGCGTGTCGCGCAACCAGTCCGACACGTGGAATCCGAGAACGCGGCCATCCCGGCACGCGCGAGAGAGATCCGCGTCGAGATCTGGATCCCACCACACGTGATACGCGTCGACGATCACGCCGAGGCCGCCGCGCCGATCGGAATCGAGTGTCGTACACCAGTCGAGCGCCTGCGCCAGCGTGTTCAGGCACGATCGGTCCGCTGTCGTCATCGGGTGCAGCGGCTCGAGCGCCAGTGGGACGCCGACGTCGCGCGCGCGATCGAGCAGCGACGCAACGCCGTCCATGACCTGCCGGCGCGCGTCTTCCAGACTCCGTTGGCCTGGAGGCAGGCCGCCGACGACCAGCACGAAGCACGCCGCACCGAGCTCCGCCGCCTCGTCGAGCGCGCGCGCGTTGTCGTCGATGGCCGCCCGTCTCTCCGCCTCCGACGACGCGGGGAAGTAGGTGGAGCGGCACAGGCCGCTCACCGTCATCCCGTGGTCTGCGATTCGCGTTCGGAGGTCCGCCAGTCGCCGGCCCGCGATGTCGCGCCGCCACGGCGCGATCGCCCCGAATCCCCGCGCGGCGCAGATGTCGATGACGTCTTCGAGCGTCCGGCGATGCCCGAGCGTGGCCGTGTTGAGGGAGAGCGCCGACCGACAGTCGCTCAACTCGCGCATCTCAGAATCTCGGAATCGTGAGGCCGCCGTCGACGGCCACGGACTGTCCGACCGTGTAGACCAATCGACCCTCGGCCATCGATCGCACGGTGGCGGCCACATCGTCCGGGGTACCCCATCGCCGTGCCGGGACGAGACCGTCTGCGATCGCCCTGTCGTAGGTGTCCTTCACCGGCAGCGTCATGTCCGTTTCGATCACGCCCGGTCGTACCTCGTAGACGCCGATGCCGGCGTCGGCGAGTCTGACGGCGAACACTCGGGCGACCATGCTGGCCGCGGACTTCGAGACGCAATACTCGCCCCGCGCGATCGATACGGCAACCGCGTTGCTCGAGGTGACGGTGATGATGCTGCGATGCTGTCCCGCCATCGCGGGCTGCGCCAGCATCACGCGCGCAGCGCGCTGCGTGAGGAAGAACACCGCACGTGTGTTGACGGCGATGCAGCGATCGAAACTCTCGGGCGTGACATCGAGCACGTCGCCGCGCTGCATCACGCCGACGCCCGCGTTGTTCACGAGGCAGTCCACGCGCCCCCAGCGCGCTGTTGCAGCGTCGAGCAGCGACGCGTGCTGGTCGAGTCTTGCGACGTCAGTGACCACGGTCACGACGTCGACATCGCGTGCCAACACCTCATGCGCCGTCTCGCGCAGGGGACCGTCGGCGGTTCCCGGAAGGTCCGCGAGTACGGCGTTGAAGCCGGACGCACCGAGCGCGAGCGCGCACGCGCGCCCGATGCCCCGCGACGCTCCCGTCACGATGGCGACGGGACGCACGGACACGACGGGGGCAGAAGAACCGATGGCCAGACGCGAGGCTCCGGAAACGTGGAGAGCATAGATCAAGCCGCTCCCTCACGTCGGGAGCGGCATGACCACCATCCGGAGCCCGGGGATGTCGGCAAAGTCCTTGCGGTTGGTCGTCAACAGACCCAGATCCCGCTGGATCGCCTGCGCCGCGAGCCAGAGATCGTTGATCCGTACGTCGGGCGCCTTGCCCGACTTCCTGATCGCGGCGGCCAGTGTGCCGAACGTGGACGCGGTTTCGAGGGTGATCCGCAACTGCGGTTTGCGAAGCAATCGCCGAAGCGCCGCCGCGGCCTTCTGCTTCCGTGGGCCCGACGGCATGAGATCGAGACCGAAACGGATCTCGGCAACGTTGACCGGCGAGAGGTAGACGGGGTCGTGTCCGGTGATCGCGTGGATGTCGGCCGCACCGATGGTGCCGCGCTCGACGGCGACCCAGAGACTCGTGTCGATCAGCCAGCCCATGGGTCGCGCAGTTCCGAGACCCGTCCGCGCCGGCTCTTGCGCTGCGTCGCCACGGCAGCAGTCAGGGCGTCGGCGGTGTCCTCGTCCAGCGTTCGATACAGATCGCCCAGCACGCTCAGGGCATCGTGCTGCGGCGCCTCGGGAACGAGGCGCGCAACCTGGCGCTGATTGCGCACGAGGATCACTTCTTCCTGGTCGAGTTCCAGGGCGTCGAGTACCGCGCTGAAGTTCCTTGCCACCTCCGTCACCGAGAGGGTCTTCATGCGGGCATGCTATCTGATTCAATCTGATTCAGCAAGGTTGTCGAACCAGCGGGCCCCCGCTCCGTTACACTGCCTCGTGCCGCGTTTCAGGCTGCTCATCGAATACAACGGGACGCGCTACTCGGGGTGGCAGATCCAGCGCAATGCGCGGACGGTGCAGGGCGACCTGCTGGAAGCCGTCCACACGGTGACGGGTCGGCGCGACAAAGTGGAACTGTATGGCGCCGGGCGGACCGATGCCGGCGTGCACGCGCTCGGGCAGGTGGCGCATCTGGACGTGGCCACGTCGATCCCACCGGCCACGCTACTGACGCGGCTCAACGAGGCGCTCCCGTCGGACATCAACGTGCTCGACGTCAGGGTCGCGCACCACCGCTTCCATGCCAGGCACGACGCGATAGCGCGTCGTTACGTGTATCGCGTCAGCCGGCGCCGCACCGCGTTCGAGAAGCCGTTCGTGTGGTGGGTGCGCGATCGCATCGCCGTCGACGCGATGCGGCGCGGCGCGGCGAGCTTCGTCGGCCGGCTCGATTTCGAGGCGTTCTCCGACGATGATGCCAGCGAGAAGAGCACGCGCGTCCAGGTGGACGCGGTCGACATCGTCGAGGAGGGGCACCTGATCCTGATTCGCGTCACGGGATCCCACTTCCTGTGGCGCATGGTGCGCCGCATGGTCGGCGTCCTCGTCCGCGTGGGCACCGGCGACCTGCGCGAGTCCGACATCGCCAGCCTGCTCCGAAGCGACGGATCGGACGTCGCCAGGCTGACGGCCCCGGCATCAGGGCTGTTCCTCGAGGAGGTCATCTACAGGGACGGGCAATGACGAATGCAGAATGACGAACGACGGGAATCCTCGCGGGTCGGGCCCCTGCCCTGGCGCTCCATACCGCCGTGTCCCTTACACTGTGTCCCGTGACCGTCGTCTGTCTGGCCAGCTATTTCAAGGGCAACGAGTTCCTTCGCCAGTTGCGGCAGCGCGGGTGCCGCGTGGTGCTTGTCATCAAGGAGAAGCTGCGCGACGAGGACTGGGCGCACGAGGCGATCGACGAGGTGCTGACCGTCCACAATGGCGCGACGGCCGACCACTTCGTGGAGGCCGTCTCCGAGTTCGCCCGGCACAATCGCGTGGACCGCATCGTGGCGCTCGAGGAGTACGACGTGATGCACGCCGCGACGATCCGCGAGCACCTGCGCATTCCCGGCATGGGCACGACGACGGCGCGCCTGTTCCGCGACAAGCTGGCCATGCGCGTGAAGGCATTCGGTGCCGGCATCCGCGTGCCGGCGTTCGTCCACGTCCTGAACTACGACGAGATTCGCGGCTACATGGAATCGGTCCCCGCCCCGTGGGTCCTCAAGCCGCGGTCTGACGTGTCTGCCGTCGGCATCCAGAAGCTGCACGAATCCGAATTGGTGTGGCGTGCCATCGACGCGCTCGACGCACGGCCGGTGGTCAGTGAGCGCTCCACGCACTACCTGCTCGAGCGCTTCGTGCCTGGCGACGTGTTCCACGTCGACTCGCTCGTCGAGAACGGCACCGTCATCTTCGCCGGCGTGAACCGCTACTGGCGTCCGCCGATGGAGGTCGCGCACAGCGGCGGCGTGTTCATCACCAACACCGTGCGCCGAGGGTCCGACGAGGAGCGCACCCTCCTCGACATGAATCGCGCGCTGCTCTCCGCGCTCGGGTTCATCCGCGGCGCCACGCACGCCGAGTTCATCCGCGGACACGACGGCGAGTTCTACTTCCTGGAAGTGGCGGGCCGCGTGGGCGGCGCGTACATCGCCGACTCGCTGGAGGCCGCGACGGGCGTCAACGTGTGGCGCGAGTGGGCCAACCTCGAGATCGGGGGCGGCGAGACGCCATACGCGCTCCCCCCGCAGCGTGGGGACTACGGCGGCGTGGTGCTCGCGCTGGCGCGCCAGGAGTGGCCAGACACGAGCCGCTACACGGATCCCGAGGTCGTCCTCAGGCCCGCCAAACGCCATCACGCGGCCCTCGTCATCGGGTCGCACGACTACGACCGCGTGCAGCATCTGCTCGGCGAGTACGCACGGCGCTTCGAGCACGACTTCCTCGCCGTCCTGCCGCCGATGGAACGGCCGCCAGTCTGACGCACGCGTACCGTATGGCCCGTTTCGTCTCTCTCACGGCGTTCGCCGCCATCACGTCCATCCTGCTGATCGGCCTCTCGTTCACCGGCTGCGCGCAGGATCACGCGATCGTCGACGCGACACAGGCACCCGCCCCACAGGAGGCGTCGACCGATGACGCACCCTCCACGCCCTACGACGCCGATGCCCTGCCAGACGATGCGTACGGACAACTCGTGCGCTACGGCAGAGACCTCGCGGTCCGGACGTTCGCGCATATCGGCCCTGAGGTGAGCGACCCCTCGATGCGGTATGCCGGCAACAACATGGCCTGCACGTCGTGTCACCAGGGACTGGGCACCAAGGCGTTCGCGATGTCGTGGGTAGGCGTGTCCGCGACATTTCCGCAATACCGTGCGCGCGAGGACGCGATCAGCACGCTCGACGATCGCATCAACGGGTGCCTGGAGCGGAGCATGGCGGGCAAGGCCCTGCCGGCCGGCAGTCGCGAGATGAAGGCCTTCCTCGCGTACATGCACTTCCTGTCGGCGGGCGTGCCTGTCGGCAGTCGCCCCGACGGACTGGGCCTGCCGAAGTTCACGCCGCCCGAGCGACGCGCGGATCCCGCTGCGGGCCAGGTGGTGTATCAGGAGCGCTGCGCGCTCTGTCACGGTCCCGAGGGTGCCGGCCTTCCGGCCGGGCCGCCCGGCACGGCGAGCGGCTACGTGTTCCCGCCGCTCTGGGGTCCCGACTCGTTCAACGACGGCGCCGGCATGGCACGACTGCTGATGGCGTCTGCCTTCATCAAGACCAACATGCCGCTCGGCGCGCAGCAGGGCGCTTCGGTGCTCACCGACAACGAAGCGTACGACGTGGCGGCCTTCGTCCTGAGCCATCCACGCCCGAGCAAGTCACATCTCGATCGCGACTTCCCCGCGCGCTGGAACAAGCCCGTCGACAGCGCGTTCCCGCCGTACGTGGACGAGGCGCCTGCCGACCAGCACAAGTACGGTCCGTTCCAGCCGCTGCAGGAGAAGATGAAGGCGCTTCGCGACGCGCGCTGACGCGCGTCAGTCTTCGACGTAGTCGAGGTCCTTGCCGAACGTCTCTTCGAGCCCGGACAGCGCGACGAAGCTGATGACCAGCGCAATCACGCCCACGATGAGCGCGCTGTACACCACCCCTACCTGTGGCCGCAGCCAGCCGACAGACGAGGTCAGGAGCACGACGGACCCGCGCACCACGTTGGGCACCGTGGTGGTGGCTGTGGCGCGAATGTTCGTGCCGAACTGTTCCGACGCCACCGTGACGAACACCGCCCAGTACCCGGCGCCGAACCCGAGCGCGACGCAGAGCGCGTAGAAGGCGTTCAGCGAGAACGGCGCCAGGAAGAAGTACACGGCCACGAACGCCGCCGTGATCGTCTGGAACACGAGCACCGCACGACGACGGCTGCCGATGTACTGGCTGAAGAACCCGCTCCCGATGTCGCCGGCCGCCAGTCCCAGATAGGCGAACATCACCGCACGTCCCGCCGATGGCGCCTCTGCCATCCCGAGCGCGAGTCCGAGTTCTGGCGAGAACGTGATCAGGATCCCGATGACGTACCAGATCGGCACGCCGATCAGGATCACGGCGATGTACTTGCGCGCGCGATCCCACCGGTTGAACAACTGCAGGACGTTGCCGCGACTGGCGCCCGCCTTGCGCACCTGCTCGAACATCCCAGATTCGTACACGCCGATGCGCAGCGCGAGCAGCGCGAATCCCATCACGCCGCCGACGATGTACGAGATGCGCCAGTCGAAGAAGTCGCCGACGAGCGCGGCGACTACGGCCCCGAGAATGCCCGTGGCCGCGACAACGGCGGTCCCATAGCCGCGCGTCTCCTTGGGCATGATCTCGCTCACGAGCGTGATGCCCGCGCCGAGCTCACCTGCCAGTCCGATGCCGGCCAGGAACCGCAGCCACGCGTAGGCCTCCACCGAGTGGACGAACGCATTCGCGATGTTGGCTGCCGAGTACATGAAGATCGACCCGAACAGCACGCTGATCCGGCCGCGTCGATCGCCGAGCACACCCCACAGCAGGCCGCCGAGGAGCATGCCCGACATCTGCATGTTCAGCAGGCGCTCGCCCGCGCGCAGCAATTCGTCGCCGCTGATGCCCATGCTGCGCAGGCTCGGCACGCGGACGATGCTGAAGAGGAGCAGGTCGTAGATGTCGACGAAGTAGCCGAGCGCGGCCACCACCACGGACAGCGTGACGGCGCGCTGGCCGGCCTGCCGCAGCGGTGCCGCGGAGTCTGGCTGAAGCATCCGGGGATTCTACGCCGCGGTGCGCGTCGTCGGCCTCAGATTCGCGAGGCGTGCCCGCAGGCGGTGCCAACCCTCCGTTGCGGCCAGGTCCTCGAAGACCGAGTAGGCGACGGGCGTGACCAGCAGCGTGAGCAGCAGCGACAGCGTCTGCCCGCCGATGACCACGACGGCGATGGTCCGTCGTTCCTCGGCACCAGGCCCCATGCCGAGCGCCAGCGGCATCATGCCGCCGACCAGCGCCAGCGTCGTCATCAGGATGGGGCGCAGGCGATCGCGGTTGGCCTGCATGACGGCGTCGAGGCGCGGCATCCCCTGCGCGCGCAGGTTGTTCATGTGATCGATCTGCAGAATCGAGTTCTTCTTCACCACGCCGAACAGTACGAGCAGGCCGAGCGCGGAGAACAGGTTCAGCGTGGTGCCCGTTGCCCACAGGGAGAGCAGCGCGAAGGGAACGGCCAGCGGCAGCGACAGGAGAATCGTGAACGGGTGGATCACGCTCTCGAACTGCGCCGCCAGGATCATGTACATGAAGATCACCGACAGCGAGAACGCCCAGAGGAACTCGGTGAAGGTCTTTTCGAGCTCCTTGCCGCGGCCGCCGATCGTCAGGACGTAGCCCGCGGGCAGGTTCATGCTCGCGGCTTCCTGCCTGATGGCCGCGAGGCGGTCGGCCAGCGCGTAGCCATGCATCACGTTGCCGCGCAGGCGCGCGTCTCGCTGTCGGTCCAGACGGTCCACGCGCGACGGGCTGGTCGACTGTTCGATGGTGACGAGGTTGTCGAGGCGGATGAGCCGCCCGTCGCGCGACGGCACGAGCAGCCGGCCGATGGTCGCCACGTCCTGGCGATCGGTATCGGTCAGGCGCAGCTGGACGTCGTAGTCGTCGTTGAGCGCCACGTCGCGATACCGGGTGACCTCGTCGTCGCCGCCGACCAGCAGGCGGAGCGCCGTCGCGACGTCCTGGGTGTCCACGTCGAGATCGGCAGACCGCGCGCGATCGATCTGCACCCGCAGTTCGGGGCGATCGAGCTTCAGCGTGGTGTCGGCGTCCACGATTCCGAGTTCGGGTGCGCGCTCGCGGAGTTCTTCGGTATAGCGCGCGAGCTCTTCGAGCACCGGCCCCTGGACCGACACGTCGATCTCGAACGGTCCGCCGCCGAAATTGAACGTCTGCATGTTGCGCGGACCGCCTCGCAACTCCGGGTACGCGCGCAACACCTCCCTGACGCGTGTCATGACCTCCCGCTGCGTGTAGTTGCCTTCGAAGGCCTTCCATGGCTGGAGGCGCAGCGTTTCGCGCGCAAGACGTCCGACCGAGAACAGACGCTCCTCGTGCGGCGCGATCCTGATGTAGGCCCGTCCCTGGTTGACCGATCCCAGGAAGCTGCTGCCCACCGTGGCCAGCACCGTCCGCACGCCGGGGATCTCGCGGATCTGCTGCTCGATCTGCCGCATGGCGTCGTCCATCGCGACCATGGCCGTGCCTTCCGGCGCGTTGACGCTCAACTCGAACTCGGCCTCGTCCACGTCACTCGGTACGTATTCCTGTTTCACGATCGAGTAGAGCGGAATCGACGAGAGCGCGACCAGGAGACCGATGCCCATGATCACGGTCCGGTGGCTCATCGACCAGCCGAGCGCGCGCGTGTAGAACGCGTCGATGTGGCGATAGAACCCGGCGCGGGACGCCGCGCCATGCGCGTCCTTGTGCTTGGCGGCTTCGCCGCGCAGCAGGCGGGCGCTCATCATCGGCGTGAGCGTGAAGCTCACGAGCAGACTCACGAGGATCGCGACGGCCGCGGTGATGCCGAACTGGTAGAGGAAGCGCCCGGAGATGCTCGACATGAACGAGACCGGGATGAAGATGACCGCGAGGCTGAGCGTGGTGGCGAGCACGGGCAGCGCGATCTCCGCCGTGGCGTGGCGCGCCGCCTCGAACGCGTCCATCTTCTTCTCTTCCACCCAGCGGAAGATGTTCTCCAGCACCACGATGGCATCGTCGATCACGATACCCACCATCAGCACGAGCGCCAGCATCGTCACGCTGTTGAGCGTGAAATCGAGCGCCCGCATCATCCCGAACGTCGAGACGACGGACGCCGGAATCGCGATACCCGCGATGATGGTGGAACGCCAGCTGCGCATGAAGAGCATCACCACCAGGCACGCGAGGATGCTGCCGAGCACGAGGTGGATGTTGATCTCGTGCAGCGCGTTGTAGATGTAGCGCGACTGGTCGGAGATGATTTCGAGCGACACGTCGGCTGGAAGCTGGGCCTCGACACGCGGCATCGCCGCCTTGATGCCCTCGATGACGGCGACGGTGTTCGAGCCCGACTGCCGGCGCACCTCCATGACCACCGTCGGCTTGCCGTCGAGGCGCGCCAGGCTCCGCTGTTCCTTGGTGCCGTCCTCGACGCGGCCGATGTCGCTGATGCGCAGCGGGACGCCGCCACGATTGGAGATGACGATGTTGGCGAAGTCCGCGGGCTCCTGCACGCGCCCCATCGTGCGCAGGACGCGCTCCTGCACGTCGGTCGTGACGTTTCCGCCAGGAAGATCGGCGTTCTGGCGCACCAGCGCGTCTCGCACGGCGCTCACCGGAATGCCGTAGGCCGCCAGGCGGTTGGCATCGAGCCAGACGCTGATGGCGCGTTCCTGCCCGCCGACGATCAGGACCTCGCCCACACCCGGACGCCGTTCGAACTGGACCTTCGCCACCTTGTCGGCCAGTTCCGTGAGCTCGCGCAGGGAACGGTTGCCGGACAGCGCGATGGACATCACCGGTGCCGAGTCGTTGTCGAACTTGGCAATCACCGGCGGCCGGGCGTCACGCGGCAGGCGGGAGAGCACCGTCGCCACGCGGTCGCGCACGTCCTGCGCCGCCACGTCGACGTTGCGATTCAGGTCGAACGTGACCATGACGAGCGACATGCCCTGGCCCGAGATGCTCCGCAGCTCGGAGATGCCTTCGACGGTGTTGACGACTTCCTCGATGCGCTGGCTGACGAGGACCTCGACCTCTTCGGGCGACGCGCCGGGCAGCGACGTCTGCACGCGCACCGTCGGCAGGTCCACCGATGGGAACCTGTCAACCCCCAGCCCGAGATAGGCGGCCGCGCCGACCACGACCAGCGACAGCACGATCATGCTGGCGAAGACGGGGCGACGGATGCAGATGTCAGCAAGCGTGTGCATGGCCTGGCCTGTTCCCTACGGCGTGACGCGCACGGCTTCCCCGCCCACGAGGTTGCCGGGTTCGACGATGACGCGGTCGCCCGCCGTCAGTCCCTTGAGGATCTCCACCGACTCCGCCTGACGCCGTCCGAGCTCGACGCGGCGCTCCACGACCTTCGCGTCTGCAACCGTCAGCACCTTCTCGACGCCGGCGAAGCTGACGATGGCGGTGGCGGGTACGACGATGGCGGGCGTGGCTGCCGCGACGAGGATGTCGGCGGTGGCGAACGAGCCGGGGCGGATGGTGGCGGCCTCGTTGCCGACCTGTGCTTCGATGCGGAGCGAGCGGCTCTGCTCGTCGATCGCCGGGCTCACCCGCACGACCCGCCCGTCGTACGCAACGGCATCGCCCTCCACCCGGACCCTCACCGTCTGCCCCACCTTGACGCTGCTCGCCTCGCGCTCGGGCACGTCGGCCTGCAGACGAAGCGGGTGCATGCGAACGAGGGTGGCGACCGGGGCGCCGGCGTTCACGTACTGGCCGGGAGAGACGGACCGTTCGCGGATGATGCCCGCAAACGGGGCAATGAGCACGGTGTCCACCAGCTCCTGTCGCGCGAGGTCCAGTTCCGTCTTGCGTTGCGTCAGCAACGCCTGCCGGTTACGGACCTCCTCGAGGGCGTCCTCGTAACGGCCGTCGGCGACCTGCAGGGCGGCTTCGGCCGAATCCAGCTCGGCGCGAGACGCGATGCCGCGTTCCACGAACGTCTTCACGCGGCTGTGGCTCAACTTCGCTTCGTCCAGCACGGCGCGGGCCTGACGCACGACAGCCGTTCGTTCGGGATCGACGCGATCGGTCGTGCCGGCCGGCTCGAGTCCGAGGCGCGCGCGCGCCTGCTGCAGGGCCGCCTCGGCCTGCTGGACACGCAGTTCGAAGTCGACAGGCGCGAGGCGCGCGATGGTCTGGCCTGGCCCGACGCGCGAACCGAGATCCACCGCGATGCCCTCGATACGGCCGGCCACCTTGAAGCCCATGGCGACCTGATCCTCGGCGGCCAGCGTCCCCGTGACGGTGACGGTGCGCACGAGCGTGGTTTCACGCGCGGGCTGCACGCGCACGGCCGTCGGCTCACCGGACGTGCCGTCGCCAGCCGCGCCGGTGGCGGCCGGCGCGGCCCCGCCGCACCCGGCCGTCAGCAACAGGACCGTGACCAGCATCGGGCACAGCACAAGCGGGAATCGCACGAAACACGGAACCGACACGAGCATGGCAGGAGCGGCGAAAGACATTGATCCACACAAGAGTACGACGGACGGCTGCAGTCCGCTTAGAGGGGACTCACGGGGCAGGGCGTACGGCGCATTCGGCATTCGGCATTCGGCATTGCCGTAGAATCACCCCCTGTATGCATCCCTGGCACGACATCTACGTCGACGACCATCTCATCGCCAAGACCTTCCCTGTCGTCATCGAGGTGCCGATGGGGAGCAAGAACAAGTACGAGCTCGACAAGGAGTCCGGATTGATGCGGCTGGATCGCGTGCTCTACAGCGCGGTCTACTACCCGGCCAATTACGGATTCATCCCGCGGTCGTTCTGCGACGATGGCGACCCGCTCGACGCGCTGGTGCTGGGACAGGAGCCCGTGCACCCGCTCACCGTCGTGCAGGCGCGGGCCATCGGTGTGATGCGCATGCGCGACGAGAAGGGGCTCGACGACAAGATCATCGCCGTCAGTACGCTCGATCCGGCCTTCAACGAGTACTCCGATCACACGCAGTTGCCGGGGCACACCCTGCGCGAGATCAAGCGGTTCTTCGAGGACTACAAGCAGCTCGAGAACAAGCTGGTCGAGGTGACCGACTTCCTGGGCCCCGAGGAAGCCCTCAACATCCTCAAGGACTCGCTCGACATGTATCGCCGGCTGCGGCGCGGCGAGCTCTACGGCAAGTAGCACTCGCATCGAGTCATCGACGCCGATGATCCAGGGACTTTTCGACGGCTATCCAGACTGGGCGCGAGCCATCCTCGTCGCCGTCATCGTCCTGACGGTGGCCTACATGGTCGCCGAGGCGTTCTCGCGCCTCGTGGGCGCGCTCATCGGTCGCATCGATGCGCGCGTATCGGGCGAACTGGCGCGCCGCCGGGCCACGCGTGCCGGCCTGCGCGTGGTACGGCTCATCGTCACGCTGCTCGTGGCGGCGGTCCTGATGTTCCCCTCGATGGCGCTCGTGGGCCTCCGTCCCGGCGTGGGCCTCACGCCCGAGAGCCTCGCCATGTGGATGACCGGTTCGGGCCTCCGCATCGGCCTGGTCGTGCTGCTCTCCTGGCTGGTGACGCACGTCGTCGCGCTGGGCGTCGCGCGACTCGAAAGCGACGTCGGCACCGGAACGACGGTTGACGCGATCGAGCGCACCAAGCGCGCCCGGACGCTCGGCACGCTGGTGCAGACCACCGCGTACACGCTGGTGTCCTCGATCGCGCTGCTCATGATCCTTCGCGAACTGCACGTGGACATCACGCCCATCCTCACGGGCGCCGGCATAGTCGGCCTGGCCGTGGGGTTTGGCGCGCAGTCGCTGGTAAAGGACATCATCAGCGGGTTTTTCCTGATTCTCGAGGACCAGGTGCGCGTGGGCGACGTCGCCAACATCGATGGCACCGGTGGGCTCGTCGAACGGATTACGCTGCGCACGATCATCCTGCGCGACGAGACGGGCACCGTGCACGTGATTCCCAACGGCAGCATCCAGCGGCTCTCGAACCTGACCAAGGACTTCTCGTTCTACGTGACGAGCGTCGGCGTCAGCTATCGCCAGGACACCGACGATGTCATCGCCGTGCTGCAGGAGGTCGCCAATGGGATGCAGGACGATCCGGCGTTCGCCCCGTTCATGCTCGCGCCGCTGGATGTGATGGGCGTGAACACGCTCGGTGAGTCCGTGGTGGAGATCAAGGTGCGTCTCAAGACCATCCCGGCCAAGCAGTGGGCCGTCGGGCGAGAGTTCCTGCGCCGCGCGCGGATGGCATTGCTGCGCGCAGGCGTGGAACTGCCGGCTCCCGCGCGCCGCGTGCTGCCATCCGTCGGGCCGGGTTCACTGGCGCACGCGAGCGAGGCGCCCGCGCTCGACACGTCCACGCCATCCGAACCGGACGCATGACCGGCAGCGCAGTGTTCGGCCTCGCCATCGCGCTCGGCGCCTGCCTGCTCTTCCAGGTCCAGTTCCTGCTGGCCAAGCTGATCCTGCCGTGGTTCGGCGGGTCGCCGTCTGTCTGGTCCACGAGTCTGGTCGTCTTCCAGGTTCTGCTGCTGGCGGGGTACGCCTACGCGCACGCCATCGCGGCCCTGCCGCGACGCGCGCAGTTGACGCGACACGTCGCGGTCGTCGCCGTGATACTCGGCGTACTGATCTGGCGCGCGGCGACGTGGCCGTCTCCCGTCACGCCGGGTGATGACTGGAAACCGGATCCTGACAGGTCGCCAATCGCGCAGATTCTCGTACTGCTGACGGGTGCCATCGGCCTGCCCTTCCTGGTACTCGCCAGCACGAGCCCCCTGCTGCAGCGCTGGCACGCCGACCGCTGGCCGGATCGATCGCCGTACCGGCTCTACGCGCTCTCGAACCTCGGATCGCTCGTCGGCCTCGTGTCGTATCCGTTCCTCGTCGAGCCGCACCTCGACGTCTTTCAGCAGGGTCGATGGTGGGCGCTCGCGTACGGGCTCTACGCCGTGGCAGTCATGGCGTGCGTCAGGGGCATGCGGACCATCCCTGTCGCGACGCAGCATGGCGCTGCAATCGCGCCCACCGTGGGCCTCGACGCTCCCACGACAGTCCGACGTCCCAGGCTCGGTGATCACGTCCTGTGGCTCGTGCTGGCGGCCGTGCCTGCCGCACTGCTGCAGGCCACCACGACGCGAATCACACAGGACATCGCCGCCGTACCGTTCCTCTGGATGGTGCCGCTGGCCGTCTATCTCGTCACATTCATCGTGGCTTTCGAGTACCCGCGTGCGTTCCACCGCGGCATCCTGACGGTGCTGCTGGCGCTGGGCATGGCGGCGGCGATCCCCGAGTGGTCAGTGAAGTACACGCTGTCTGCCGTGCTCGGCGAACTCGCGTTGGTGGGCTGGTGCTTCCATGGCGAACTGGCCGCGCGTGCGCCGGCACCGGCGTGGCTCACGCGATATTTCCTCGTCGTGTCTGCCGGCGGCGCGATGGGGAGTGCGCTCGTGGCGTTCGGCGCGCCCGCCTTCTTCAACGGTCTGCTCGAATACCCGCTCACGCTGATGCTGGCCGCGCTCGTCCTCGGTGCCGTCTACGTCCTGCGCGGGGAGCACGCCGCGACCATCGGTGCCGCGCGTCTCGCCAGAACCGTTGGCGTGATGTTGGCCGTGCTGGGAGGAACCGTGGGCGGCAAGACGCTCCTTGGCTGGAACAGCCTCACCTCCGATGCGATCTTCGCGTCGCGGAGCTTCTTCGGCGCGCTGCGCGTGCGGGAACAGCAGTTCGACGATGGCGCGCGCTATCACCGGTTGCTGCACGGCACGACCCTGCACGGCCTGCAGCATCTCGGCGCGGAGAAGGCACGCAGGCCCACCACCTACTACACGCCGACGAGCGGTGTGGGGCAGGCCTTGAGCGCGCTCTCGTTGCAGGAGCAGCCGGTGCGCGTCGGGGTGATAGGCCTCGGCGCGGGCACGCTCGCGGCGTACGGCCGCAAGGGGGATGCGTACACGTTCTTCGAGATCGATCCGCAGGTCGTCGCGCTGTCAACGGCACCGGCGCCGCTGTTCACGTACCTCCGCGACTCGGAGGCACGCGTGGACATCACGGGTGGCGACGCGCGGTTGAGTCTCGAGCGCGCCAGCCCGTACGGATTCGATCTGCTCGCCGTCGACGCCTTCAGCAGCGATTCGGTGCCCGTCCACCTGCTCACGCGCGAAGCCTTCGCGCTGTACGCGCGCCACCTGCGATCGCCGCAGGGCGTGCTGGCCGTCCACGTCTCCAACCGCTTCCTCGAACTCGAAGCGATCGTGCAGGCCGGCGGCGCCACAGCGGGATTCACCACCGTCCAGGTGGACGACGACATCGAGACCGACGATGCGGATCGCAGCACGTGGATGCTGCTCGCCCGCGATCCGTCGGTGCTCGCCCATTTCGGCGATGCGTGGAACGACGCACCGGTGACCCCGTGGACCGACGCGTCGAGCAACCTGTTCCAGGCCCTGCGCTGGTGACGATCGCATGAGCCGTGCCGCGCCGCTCGCCTGCGCCATCACGCTCGGCGCCTGCCTGCTGTTCCAGATCCAGTTCCTGCTCGCGCGACAGATCCTCCCGTGGTTCGGCGGCTCTCCCGCCGTGTGGTCCACCAGTCTTGTCGTGTTCCAGGTCTTGCTGCTGGCGGGCTACGCCTGGGCGCACGGCCTGGCGCGCCTGCCATCGAAGCGCTGGCAGGCCGGCCTGCAGGCAGCGCTCGTCATCGCAGGTCTGGGCGTCGTGGCGTGGCACACGATAATGTGGCCATCGCCGGTGATGCCCGGCGCCAACTGGAAACCTGTCGCTGACCAATCACCCATCGCATCGATCGCGGTGCTGCTCGTCGCGACGATCGGCGTGCCGTTCCTGACGCTCGCAAGTACGAGTCCCCTGCTCCAGCGATGGCATGCGGCGGGCGTCTTCACGCGGCGCGCAGACACATCGACAGTCGGCCGTACCGGCTCGCCCTATCGCTGGTACGCCGCCTCGAATGCCGGATCCCTCGTCGGCCTGCTCTCCTATCCCCTCGTCGTCGAACCGAATCTCGATCTGCTCCGCCAGGGTCGCTGGTGGTCGCTCGGGTACGTCGCATTCGCCGCCGCCATGCTGGCGTGCGCGTGGATGGCGGGGACGGATCCGGGCACCGGGCACCGGGCAGCGGGCACCGGAACACGGCCGGACACCGGGGACGGGACAGTGCGCACCGGAGAACAGTCGGGCACCGGCAGCGCGGCGGACGCTCGTGGCGGTGCCGCGGCGATGGCGCTCGCGGCGGTGCTGGCGGCCGTGCCGGCGGCGCTGCTGCAGGCGACCACGACCCTGCTCACGCAGGACATCGCGGCGGTGCCCTTCCTCTGGATGTTGCCGCTGGCGGTGTATCTCCTCACGTTCATCGTGGCGTTCGAGCGCCCCGCGGTGTGCCCGCGCGCGCCGCTGGCCATCGCGCTGGCCATCGGCGGTCTCCTGTCGATCTGGCGAGGACCGGCAGGCGTGGCGCTGGTCCTCGCGCTGGCCACCATGGCAGTCGCAGGGTTGGCGCTGCACGGTGAACTCGCACGCCGGGCACCACCAGCCGACAGGCTCACGCGGTACTACCTCGCAGTCGCGGCGGGCGGCGCGGGCGGCAGCGCGCTCGTGGCGTTCGGCGCACCGCTCACGTTCGCGCGCGTCATCGAGTATCCCGTGACCCTCGTGGCGGCGCTCGTCACGCTCGCCCTCGTCGTGTGGAGCGACAGGCACACGTCATCACACCCGCAGAAACAGCGCCTGCTTGCGCAAGGGTTGATGCTCGCGGCACTGGTGCTCACTGCAGCGACCGATATCGAATCCCGACTGGTCGCCATGCAGACGACGCACGCGTCGCGCAGCTTCTTCGGCACCGTTCGCGTGCGCGATCTCCGTACCGCCGACGGCGCGCACATACGACACCTGATCCACGGCACGACGCTGCACGGCATGCAGATACTGGACGACAATCGCCGGCTCGAACCGACGGCCTACTTCAGGCCCACGAGCGGGATCGGCCGCGCGATGGCGGCGCTTCGCGCGCGCCGCGAGCCACTGCGCGTGGTGGTCGTCGGTCTCGGGATCGGCACGCTGGCCGCATACGGCCGCGAGGGCGATCGCCTCACGTTCATCGAGATCGATCCGCAGGTCGCGGCGTTGTCGGCGGGCCCGAGTCCGGCGTTCACGTTCCTGCGCCAGGGGCCGGCCACGACCGACATCGTCGTTGGCGACGGACGGCTCGTGCTCGAACAGCAGCCGCCCCTTCACGCCGATCTCCTCGTCGTCGACGCGTTCAGCAGCGACGCGGTGCCCGTGCACCTCATCACCGTCGAAGCACTCGGGCAGTACGAACGGCATCTGCGCGACGCACGAGGGCTCATCGCGATCCACGTATCCAACCGCTACCTCGACCTCGTCGACGTCGCCGTCGCCACCGCGCACGCGCACGGGCTGACCGCCGTCCACATCGAGGACGCAGCCACGACACTCACCAGTCGCGCGTCGGACTGGGTCCTCCTCGCACGCGATCCCGCCAGTGTCACGCCCTTTGGGGCCGTCGCCTCGTCCAACGCACACCCCTGGACCGACACATGGAGCGCCCCGTGGCAGGCCAGGAAGCGGTGAGCGGCATCACTCGCGCTACCCTATCCCCGATGCTGACTGCGCCTGAATCGCTCGAAGGCTGGTGCCTGCTGCACCAGATGTTCCGCGTCAACTGGTCGTCACTGCAGGACGCGACGCCTCACGACTGCGCCACGCTGGCGAGCGGTCTCCAGGACTTCCTCACGGGCGTCACGCCCGACGATGGGAGCTCGATCGCCGTGGCGATGCTCGGACACAAGGCCGACCTGATGCTCGTCCACGCGCGGCGCTCGTTCGACGCGCTCGTGCAGGCGCAACTCGACGTGGCACGCCTGCCGATGGCCGAAGTGCTCGAATCCGCGACGTCGTACGTGTCGGTCGTCGAGCTCGGCATGTACGAGATGACGGCCAAGATCGACGAGCAGCTGAAGGCGCGCGGTCTGACGCACGGCTCCGACGAGTATCGTGCGGCGATGAAGGAGGCGATGGACGCCCAGCACGGACGCGTGAGCGGGCGCCTGTTCGCGCCGTTCCCGGCACGCCGCTACGTCTGCTTCTACCCGATGGACAAGCGGCGCGGCGAGATCAAGAACTGGTACGGCGCGCCGTTCGAGAAGCGCGCGGCGATGATGCGTGAACACGGACACATCGGCAGGCTGTACGCCGGCGCCGTGACGCAGATCATCTCCGGATCGATCGGGTTCGACGACTGGGAATGGGGCGTGGACCTGTTTGCCGACGACCCGATCGTGTTCAAGAAGCTGATTTACGAGATGCGCTTCGACGAGGCGAGCGCCGACTACGGCGAATTCGGCCCGTTCTACACGGGGGTGCAATTCTCCGCGTCGCAGGTCGCGACATGGCTGGAGGGCCGGACGCCCGCGCTCCTGCCTGCAGGCGCGGGTCAGTAACCCGACGCGCCGCTTACCGGCGCAACGGTCGCGCCCTTCGATTCCTGCACGATCTTGACGCCGGCGCTCGCGCCAATGCGCGTGGCGCCGGCCTTGACCATCTCCTGCGCACCGCTCAGGTCGCGCACGCCGCCAGCGGCCTTCACGCCCATCTCCGCGCCCACCACGCGCCGCATCAAGGCGACGTCGGCAGGCGTCGCGCCCGCACGCGCGAAGCCCGTGGACGTCTTCACGAACGTCGCGCCCGCGGCCTTGGCGAGCGTACAGGCGGTGACCTTTTCCTCGTCGGTGAGCAGCGCCGTCTCGATGATCACCTTGCTCACCACACCTGCCGCGCGGCACGCGTCGACCACGGCATCGATGTCCAGTTGCACCGTACGCACGTCGCCGGACTTGAGCGCGCCGATGTTGATCACCGTGTCGACCTCAGTCACGCCGTCGAAGATCGCGCGACGCGTCTCGTACTGCTTCACGTCCGGCGTCGTGGCGCCGAGCGGGAATCCCACCACCGTACACACGCCCACGGGACTCCCGTGCAGCAGGCGCGCCGCGAGCGTGATCCACGTGGGATTGAGGCACACCGTCGCGAAGCCGTGTGCGCGCGCTTCGGCGCACAGCGTCTCGATCTCGGCCTGCGTCGCGTCGGCCTTCAGCAGCGTGTGGTCGATCAGTCCGGCAACGGTCCCCGCCGGCGCACCTGACGCCTGCAGCCCGAGGCGGCTCGCGCCCGCATCGAGCACGCCGCGCAGTCGATCCGGGCAGCAGTCGACGTGCACGCTGTGGCACGTACACCTGCCCCCCGGCGCACCGCCCGTCGCGCGCAGCACTTCCTCGGTGACAATCTGCACCAGCCGTTCGATGTCCAGCGTCGAGTAGCTCATTCCGTATCCGGTACGACCACGCTCGGCGAGCGGGCCTACCCGTCCAGCCGTTTCAGTTTCAGCACTCTCCGGATGTAGCGCGGTTCGGTCATGGACGTCGTGAAGAACGTCACGGCGATCGCCAGCGCATCGCTCGTGGAGACGAGCGTGGCCCCGAGCGCGAGGACGTTGGCGCCATTGTGCTGCCGCGCGTAGCGGGCCAGCGTCTCGTTGAAACACAACGCCGCACGCACGCCCCGCACCTTGTTGGCCGCCATCGTCGATCCGAGCCCGGCGCCGTCGATCACGATGCCCGCATCGGCCTCGCCACGCACCACCACGAGGCCGACCTGCTCGGCGATGTCCGGGTAGTCGACGGGCGCTGGCGATGCGCCCTCTGGTCCGACAGCCTGTACGGCAAGTCCTCGCCCGCGCAGCGCAGACACCAGGAACTGCTTCAGCGCCACGCCCGTGTGGTCGCTGCCAACGACGACACGCCTGACGTCGGCCACGGGCATGAGATCCGCGCCGTCACCGTCGACGACCTGGTCGGCGCGCAGGACCGTGATCCGCCTGTCGCGTAGGGTGTCGGCGGCCAGCGGCGTGACGTGGCCGCCCGGCAACAGCTCCACCGTGCTGCCCTCGGGCAGCATGCGGGCGTCGGCCTCCGTGATCATCGCGAAACGTGCCATGTGTGCTAGCCTGCGCCGGCCGATGACTCTCGATCCCGAGTCCCTGCCCGACCACCCTGCCCCGCTGCTCACGCAGGAGGCGATCGCCATCAGGGTCGCCGAGATCGCCGCGCAGATCCGCGCTGATTATGCCAGCACCCGCGACCTCCACCTGATTTGCGTGCTGAAAGGCGCCTTTGTCTTCTTCTCGGACCTGGTCCGCCAGCTCGATCGTCCGGCCACGCTGGACTTCATCGTGGCGTCGAGCTACCACAAGGCGACGCGGTCGTCGGGTGAAGTACGCCTGATCAAGGACCTCGACACCGGCATCGAAGGGCGGCACGTGGTGATCGTCGAGGACATCGTCGACACGGGCCTCACGCTCACGTACCTGCAGGACATCCTGCGCGCGCGCGGCCCGGTGTCCGTGAAGACAGCGTGCCTGCTCAGCAAGCCGTCGCGGCGCGAGGTCGACGTGATGGTCGACTACACGGGATTCACGATCGAGGACCGCTTCGTGGTCGGCTACGGCCTCGACTACGCCGAGAAGTACCGCAACCTGCCCTACATCGGCGTCCTCGACGCCAGGACCTGAGCGGCCGATGAGAGATGGAGCGAACGGGCGTCAGTCCGCTGGTCAGCGCAACGCCGCGCGCACGCGGTCGGCCATGCGTTGGGCGTCGGCGAGGACGGCCTTCGCGTCGAGCGTCCTCACGATGCGGTCGTGCATGAGGATGCGGCCGTTGACCACCGTCGTGCGCACGTCGCTGGCCTTGGCAGCGTAGACCACCTGCGCGATTGGATCGAACATCGGCTGCAGGTGCGGCTGCGTGGTGTCCACGACGATGACGTCGGCGCGGCGCCCTGGCGTGATCTGTCCCAGGCGATCGGCCATGCCGATGGCCCTCGCGCCACCGCGCGTGGCCATGTCGAGCACGAATGACGCTGGCGCGACTGTCGGATCCGCGCGCACCACTTTCTGCAGAAACGCCGCCTGTCGCATCGCCTCGAACATGTCGAGGTCGTTGTTGCTCGCGGCACCATCGGTCCCGAGACCGACGGTGACGCCCGCCGCGGCGTAGTCGCCGAGCGGCGCGGTCCCGCTCGCCAGCTTCATGTTGCTTTCGGGATTGTGCGAGATGGCCGTCCCCGACTCGGCCACAAGCCGGATGTCGTTCGGGCCGAGCCACACACCGTGCGCACCGATCACGTGAGGTCCGAGCAGCGCCAGCTTCGCGAGATATCCGGTCGGCGACAGCCCGAGCGTTCTGATTGCGTCTTCGCGTTCGGTGCGCGTCTCTTCCAGATGGATCAGCAACGGCACTCTCCGCTCGCGTGCCAGACGATCGGTGGCACGCAGCGTGTCGGCGCTGAGCGTGTACATCGAATGCGGTGCGACGGCCGGCGTCACGAGCGCGTCGCCCTTGTACCTGGCGATGAACGTCTGCGCGCGTGCGAGTGCCTCCTCGGGCGTTCTCGCGTCTCCGACCGGGAACTGGATGATCGTCTGGCCGAGCACACCGCGCAGACCGGCTTCCTTCGCCGCTTCGGCGACCTCCTCCTCGAAGTAGTACATGTCGACGAAGGTGGTCGTGCCGCCGAGGATCATTTCGAGCGCCGCGAGGCGCGTGCCCGCGCGTACGAACTCGGGCGACACCGTCTTCCCTTCCGCCGGGAAGATGTACTTGGACAGCCAGTCCTGCAGGTTCAGGTCGTTGCCGAGCCCGCGATACAGCACCATCGCGGCGTGCGTGTGTGTATTGATGAGCCCCGGAAGCACGACCTGCCCTGTCGCGTCGACCGTCTCGGCAGGTGAGAATGCCGCGGCAATCTCCTCCGGTGTCCCCACGCCGACGATGTCGGTACCCGCAACGGCGATCGCCCCGGGCGAGAGGACATGCCGCGCATCGTCCATCGTGACGATGGTGCCGCCGGTGATGACCAGCGACGCCAACTGTCGTCCGTCCTGCGCATCGGCGGCCGGCCGGCACGCACTACCCGCTGCCATGGCGAGCGTCGCGACCACCCGCAGGCACACACGCGTCAACGCGTTCCGCTCGATGCGCATCATGCGTCCCTACACGTTGAAGCGGAACAGAAGGACGTCGCCGTCCTGCACGACGTACTCCTTCCCTTCCGATCGCACCAGCCCCTGCTCGCGAGCCGGCTTCCAACCACCCACTCGCACGAAGTCGTCGTACGCCACGGTCTCGGCGCGGATGAACCCCTTCTCGAAGTCCGTGTGGATCACGCCGGCGGCGGCCGGTGCCTTGTCGCCCGCGTGGATCGTCCAGGCGCGCACTTCCTTCTCGCCCGCCGTGAAGTAGCTGCGAAGGCCGAGCAGGATGTAGGCCGCGCGCGCGAGCCGATCGAGTCCTGATTCCTCCAGCCCGAGCGACGAGAGGAACTCCAGGCGATCCGCCGCGTCGAGTTCGGCCAGTTCGGCCTCCACCTTCGCGGAGAACACGACGACGCCGGCGTTCTCGTGCTCCTCGGTGATGCGTGCGCGGAGTTGCTCGACCAAGGCGTTGCCCGTCGCGGCCTCGTCTTCGCGCACGTTCGCCGCGTACAGCACGGGCTTGGACGTCAGCAGATTGAGCGCCTTGAAGGCAGGCACGAGTTCGTCCGACGGCTCGTACAACCGCGCCGGCTTGCCGGCTTCGAGCAGCGTCTTGACGGCCTCGACCATCGCGACTTCGGCCTTGGCCGCGGCGTCGCCCGATCGCGCCATCTTCACCGACTTCTCCAGGCGCTTCTCCACCGTGGCGAGATCCGACAGCCCGAGCTCGATGTTGATGATTTCGCGATCGCGCACCGGATCGGGTGCGCCCATCACGTGCTGGATGTTCTCGTCCTCGAAGCAGCGCACCACGTGGACAATCGCGTCGACCTCGCGGATGTTGTGCAGGAACTGGTTGCCCAATCCCTCCCCCTGACTCGCGCCCTTCACGAGGCCGGCGATGTCCACGAACTCCACGGACGCCGGCACCACCCGTTCCGGCGATACGAGCTTTTCGAGGCCGGTCAGGCGCGGGTCCGGCACCATCACGATGCCCGTGTTCGGTTCGATGGTGGCGAACGGGTAGTTGGCGACGAGCGCGCCGGCCGAGGTGAGGGCGTTGAAGAGCGTGGACTTGCCCACATTAGGCAGGCCGACGATACCGAGTCGAAGCATGTGCGGGTGACGTGATGGCCGCGACGGACAGCCCATCTGCCCTCGCGCGAACCTCCAATCCTAACGCAGGCCGCGCCAGACCTGTCAGGAAGCGATTGCCGACCGCCGCCGCGCTTCAGTACAGTGCGCGCGTGCCGGTCCATCGCATCGACCACCCCGTGGCCCAGGAACTGCTCACGCACCTGCGCGACGCGCGGACGCCCTCGCCGCTCTTCCGGCAGTATGCGCAACGCCTCAGCGTGCTGATCGCCACCGAGGCCATGCGCGACATCCCTACCGAGCCTGTCCTCGTCGAGACGCCGCTCGGGCCGGCCGACGGTGTACGTGTTGCGGCGGACGTGGTCGTGGTACCCGTGCTGCGCGCGGGGCTCGGCATGCTCGACGCGGTGCTGAGCGTGGTGCCGCACGCGCGCGTCGGGCACATCGGCCTGCAGCGCGACGAGGCGACGGCCGTGGCGTCGCAGTACTACGCCAAATTCCCTGCGAGGCTCGAACAGAGCCTCGTCGTGCTCGTCGACCCGATGCTGGCGACGGGCGGCAGCGCCGTCGCATCGCTCGATCTCCTGATTGCTCGTGGCGCGCGCGACATCCGGCTGCTGTGCATCGTCGCCGCACCGGAAGGGATACGCGAGGTGGAAGCGCACCACCCGCACGTGCGTATCTTCACACCCGCAATCGACAGCCACCTCAACGCGCGCAAGTTCATCGTTCCGGGTCTCGGCGATTTCGGCGATCGCCTGTTCGGCACGACGTGACCGGCCCCTACCGTGCTTCGGTCGGTGGCTGGGGAATCCCTGACGGCGCTCGCCCTGTCGTCAGCGCGGTCTCCATCCAGTGTTCGAGACGACGCGTCTGCTCCAACGTCGTGTTGTGGCCCGTCGTCAACGCGAGCATCCACACCTTCGGGGCCGTGATGACGTTGAACGCCGAGAAGATCGACGTCGGTGGACACGTCTCGTCGTTGTAGCCCCAGGTGTAGATGCCCGGCGCCTTCACGCGACGCGCGAAGTTGACGACGTCGTAGTACGGCAGCGTCGCCAGCGCCTCGGGCGTCGCCTTCGGACCGGGTCGCGTGGGATGGAAGAAGTGCGGCCAACCGCCGGCGCGACCGCGCGCGTATCCGGTGAGATCCGAGAGCGCCGGATACGTCGACGAAAGCGCCTTGACGCG
Organism: Acidobacteriota bacterium; assembly: GCA_020845575.1. NCBI lineage: Bacteria > Pseudomonadati > Acidobacteriota > Acidobacteriota bacterium. Next base: position 65,962 of record JADLFL010000018.1, read on the forward strand.
CGGATCGAGCGCCGCCGTCACGATCGCCAACGCGCCGCCCTGGCTCCCGCCAACGACACCGAGGTTGGAACCGTCGTAGCCTGGCAGACTCGTGAGCACGTCGTTGGCGCGCACGGTCGACAGATACACGCGTCTGAAGAAGAACCTGTCGCGATCCTCGACGTTGTTCATGAAGTAGCGCGAGAGGCTGCCGGCACCCAAACCCGTGTAGACGACCGGATCGAGCGTGACGGGCAGGCCGTGGATGCCGATCTGCAGCGTGATGATGCCGCGCCGGCAGGGCTCGATGAGGCCGCGATACGGTCTGACACCCGCGCCGGGCACCGACAGCAGCGCCGGGTGCGGTCCCGGCGTCGTCGGCTCGCACAGGATGCCGTACATGCGACTCGTCGTGGTCGCGTCCGGATCGAGGCCAACGGTCTGGAAGCTGACCTGAGACACGCTGATGCCGGCCCCGCCATACGTAGGCAACGGCTCACGCGTCAGATCGACGGGGATGCGTGCGAGCCTCTCCTTGCCGGCGCGCCAGAACGTGTCGAAGTCCACCGGATCCGACACTGTCGGTCCGATGCGCGACGGATCGAATCCCGCCGTACCGACCCCGCGATAGCTGCGCCCTTCGTGGTCTGCCGTTCCGATGCACCGCAGGAATCCCGGGGATGTCATCGTGCCGGCCTCCACGACGACCAGCGCCGCGCCGCTCGTGACCTCGCGCGTCACCGTCGGTGGCAGCATCTCGGGACCGCACCGCACGGTCACCGTCACACCCGGCAGCGACCGTCCATCGCGCCGCACGTCGACGCTGAACGCCGCCGGCGCCCCGACGGCATACGTCCACGTCGGATTGGTCGGCGTGACGACGATGTCGAGCGCGCCCGTGACGACGTCCTGCGCGCGCACCCCTGAAGCCAGGAACACGCCCCCCAGAACCACTCCCGCAACCTGCACCAATGTCCGCATGAGCGCAGATCCTAGTGCAGGACCGGCGACCACCGGCAACCGGCAACCCGGCAACCGGCCAACCCGGCACCCGGCAACCCGGCAACCGGCCAACGGGCGGGCCGGGCAAGCGCGGCCCGCCCTCCCCCGTCCTCGGCTTGTCGACGAACGGCCGATACGCTATAGTTCGTGGTTCGGGCTGGTCATCAGATGATGATCGGAAGCGAGCACTCCTCTCGGCGTGCGCAGTTGGCTCAGCGGTAGAGCACCGCCTTCACACGGCGGGGGTCACTGGTTCGAATCCAGTACTGCGCACCATCATTTTCCTAATGAATTCGACGGTGTCCAGACTGAGTCGCGCCGGGCTCTGAGCCAGGAGTCGTGGGTTCGAGTCCTGCCTGAGGAGCAGCACGGCCGCCGCCGATAAACCTAAGCATCTTGGGTTATAGTGGTGTCTACGCCATGAAGGTGCGCGACATCATCAAGCGACTGCAGGCGGACGGCTGGATCCTCGAGACGCAGCGCGGTAGCCACCGCCAGTTCGTCAACCCGGCGTTCTCCGACAGGAAGGTCACCGTGAACGGCAAGCCGGGCAACGACTACTCCGGCGATTTGTTGCGCTGGATCTTCGAGCAGGCCGGATGGGACTGGAAGACGCGCCGCTGATGGCATCCTCCTCACACACAGATAGACAGGAGAAATAGTGATGGATCGCGTGCAGCAGTTGCAGTCGTTGTGTGGCGAACTCTATCAGGTGCTCGGCACGGCTGGTGCGCCGGAGGCCGTGTTGGACAAGGTCTGGGCCGCCGCCGCAGGCAAGCCGATCCCGGACGTGCGCCTTTTGCCGATCCACGTGTCGGACTTCGACGAGATCCGCGAACGACAGGACATGATCGACGCGGTGGCCGCGTTGATGGCCCCGCGCCGTGCCGCGCTCATCGGCGCCGAAGGTGGCCGAAGCACGTCGAAAAAGAAGGCCGCCGCCGCTCGCGCGAACGGCCGCAAGGGTGGACGACCGCGCAAGACGGCGACTGCGTAGGATGTGGAATGCGTGACGCCACGCTTGCCGCGGTGATGTGGGAAGCGCGTCACGCGCTCCTCTTCAACGCAGACCTCGCGAAGCCCGCGAAACGGATCAGGGTGAGGACGACCCGATCGGGAACGCAACAGCCATGACCGACGACGACAACCCGCCGCTGACACCCGTTCTCATGAACCGCATGCGGCCTGCCGCGGACGTGCTCCCGCCGAGCATCGTCGAGCAACTCGGCCTTCGTCAGCGTGGAACTCAGGCGACACCGGCGACGCCGACGAAGGTCTCAGTTCCACTCGCTGAAGCGCTGAAAGGCGAGTGAACGCCGGCTCACGGCAGGCCGAGTTGGCGCGCCAGCTGTTGCAGTCCGGAGTCGTCCGGTGCCAGCACACGAAGACGACCGACATAGCGACGCGCACGTTCGATGTCGCGTGTCTTCTGCGCTACGCCGAGCCCGGCGTCCAGCAGATCGCGGTCGTCGGGATGCCGCGCCAATGCGGCGTCGATCACACCGAACGCATCGACGAAGCGCGACTGCGCGTCGAGGGCCAGCGCGTACGCAAAGGCGTATCGCGGTTCGTCGGGCTCGGCGCGCGCGGCGCGTGCCATGAGATCCACGGCTTCCGCGCCGCGCTGCTGGCGATAGACCGACAGTCCCAGCGCGTACAGCAGCGCGCCGTTCTCCGGTATCGCTGTCAGGCCGCGTCGAAGCGTCTGCTCGGCCTGCGCTTCCCGACCGGCATGGCGCTGGAGCTCGGCGAGATTGACGTACGCCGGGATGAACCACGGCGTGCGACGAATCGCGGTCTCGTAGCGTGCCATCGCGGCGTCGACGCGACCGGCCTTCTCATCGAGTAACGCGATGTTGACGTGGGACTCCGGGCGATCCGCGTTGAATCGTGCCGACGCCTGCACCTCGTCCAGTCCCTTCGCCAACGCCGCCTGTTGTGCGGACGTCAGCCACGCCGCGGGCTCCCCTGCCAGCGCCGACGCGGCTTCCAGACGAATGGCGCGAAGCGGGTCGTCGAGCAGGCGGCCGGCCACGCGCGCACGCGCCGCCGGGTCGAGCGTCGACACGCCCTGAGCGACGGCAAGGCGCACGAGCGGATCGGCATCAGCGGCAAGGGCGTCGAGCGTCGTGTCGAGGCCAGTCGGCGCCACGCGCGACAGCGACTCGATGGCCGTCCCACGAACGATCGCGGGCTGAGCAGCGTCGCGCGCGATCGCTGCGAGTCCGGGACCAGCGTCTGCGCGCCCGTGTCGCGCGGCGGCGACTGCGTCGGCCACCTGCGGCCGCGCGCGCCACCTCGGCGTTCGCCAGCGATCGAGCGCGGCAGCTGCCCACGCCGGCGTCTTGCCGGCATGACACGACGTGCATGTGTCCTTGACGCCCAGCCGTTCCGTGAGATCCGGGCGCGGCACGCGGAAGCCGTGATCGTGACGCGTGTCGACGCCCATGTAGGTTTCGGTCGGCATGTGACACGCCACGCACGACGCACCGGTGCTGCCTGGCGCATGACCGTGGTGCGCACGCACGTCGAACGTCGACGGCAGGTGGCACTGCGCGCACAACGCGTTACCGCCGGCTTTCGGTTTCAGGCTGTGCGGATCGTGGCAATCGCTGCACGTGACGCCGGCGGCGTACATGCGGCTCTGGAGGAACGAGCCGTAGTTGTAGACCTCGTCCTGCATCTGACCGTCGGCGCGATACAGGCCCTCGGACAGAAACGCCGGTGCGTACGCGTCGAGCCATGGCTGCCCGGGCACGTGACCGTCGACTCGCTCCGAGCGCCGCGCGTGGCACGGCGCGCAGATCTCCACCTCATGCCGTCTCGTGTCGGCGGCAGGACTCCGTCTGGCGATGCCCGTCTTCATGTCCATCGCCCACGTCACGTGCCGGCGATCGCGCATCGACGCCGTGAGCTCCATGCCGGCTGGCGTCGCGGGAGCAGGCGCCCCCGCTCGACGCGCGTCAGCCCAGGCCACATGCGCCGACGCGGGTCCGTGGCACGCCTCGCACGAGACGTCCATCTCCGACCAGGTCGTCTTGTAGGTATCCGCATCCGCGTCGTAGCCCTTTCGCAGGTTCGTCGAGTGACACGCCGCGCACTGCGCATTCCAGTTCTGCGCGAACCCGGTCCAGTGCAGGACGTCGCCGTGGCTGACGTTGTCATTCGGATACAGGTGGTACCAGCGCTGCCCGCCGTCGGCTTTCGCGCGCGCGTCCCACACCACGCTCAGCGCCTGGTAGCGGCCGCCCGGGAAGGCAATCAAGTATTGCTGCAGCGGGTACACGCCGAAGACGTACGCGACCTCGTACTCGGTCATCGCGCCGTCCGGCCCATCGGTCGAGACGATGAAGCGCGAATCGCGCGTGGTGAAGCGCGTCGTCACGCCGCCGTAGGTGAAAGAGGTGTTGCGAAAGTCGCCGAGCACGGTGGTCGGCGTCGCCTCCTGCATCGCGAGGTCGTGGTGCGAGCCTTCCCAGCGTCGCACCTCGGCCTCGTGGCAGCGCCCGCACTGCTGGCGTCCGACGTACGCGACATCGGTCGAAGCGACGGCATCTCCCGAGCGATTCCCGCGCGCGTCAGCCGGAGGCGATGGGTCGCGGCGGCACCCGCCGAGTGCCACCACCATGAGCGCGGACAGAAGCCACGCCGCGCCAGTCGCCATACGCATGCGGGAGCACTATAGCCGGCAACGGGCAACGGGCAACCGGCAACCGGACGCACGAGCAGACATCGGGTCCGCCTTCGAGCTGACGCGCTACGGCGCGGCAAGCAAGGACGGAGACGGTCCGGCCCGCCCTACCAATCTGGACGTGGTGCGGCGACACGCCGGGTAGGGGCGGCTCTCCGAGCCAGACCCTCCAGCGGCGCGTCTGGTCGCGCTATGCGCGGCGACGACGCAGGGCGAGGCCAGCGAGGGCTGTGCCGAGCAGGAGCAGCGACGCCGGTTCGGGTACGGCGGTCAGACGCGCCCGAATCTCGCCTCCCGGGAACGTACTCGAGTGGATGTTGAGGTACGCGCGCCCGGTCTGCAGACCAGCAAGCAGGACCGCTTCCGCTCCCGTGGTACCACCGTTGGCCGTGATGAACGAGGGGTCGTACGACGCTGCGTCAGTCATGTCGAACGTGTGAACGTAGGTCCCGCTCGTCACACCCGACGGAAACCCGACGAAGGTCGGAACCTGCGTGGCGACACCGGCGTTGCCGACGCCAGGATCCGTCGTGCAGCAGTGGATGTGCGACACGGTGGTGTTGCCGCTCAACCCCGAGAACGTCGCCTCCACGCGCATCGTGTGCGCAACGGGGTCGAACCAGATATCGGCCCATCCCGTGCCCGGCGCGCCGACAACCTCGGGTGCGAGCGCACCGCTGAACAGGATGGGGGCGGCTGTCGCAGGCGACGCAGCGAACAGCACCGCAGCGGCCAGCGACGTGGGGACGAGGGACTTCCGCAGGCGGAACACGGACGTCAACACGGAGATGCGCATCTGAGCCTCCGAACGGCGCACGGCGCCGACGTAGAGGTGGAAGGACAGGCCTGAGGGACAGCACCTGACTCTACGCCCACCGGATCGGCACGGCAAGCACAGCCGTTGACGCGACAGGGATGGCTCGACGCGCCAGCCGTTCCGCCGTAGCAAACCTGCCCCAGGCCCAGGGACTTGAATTGGGATAGCATCGACCTGTCTGTACAGCCGGCGTTCCGCTCGTCCGCGTCGCGTTGCGTCCGGTTGTCTCAACGGGGGTGTCGATGATGCGAGGTCTTGTCCCGTTCGTGGCGCTGGTCTTCGGCTGCGGTGTGATGGTGGCGGCAGCCGGTCAGACGGGGGTGCAAGCACCACAGGCAACGACTCAGGCGCCTGCCGCGCCGCAGAGTGGTCCTCCTGACGAATGGCTGCCGCCCGCGCCGAAGAACCTCAAGCTGCTGCCGAAGGACATCGAGCCGAAGGCGCTGCTCGCGGTGATGCGCGGGTTCAACGAAGCAATGGGCGTGCGGTGCGTGTACTGCCACGTGGCCGGCCCCGACCCGACGGACATGAGCGCCTTCAACTTCGAGAGCGATCGCAAGGGCAGCAAGGAAGCGACGCGCGAGATGATGAAGTACACCGATGCCGTGAACGAGGTCTTCCCCGCGTCGGTGGGCGACGCACCGAAGCCCGGCGAGTTGCGCGTGACCTGCTACTCCTGTCACCAGGGCCGACGTCATCCTCCCACCTCTCGTCCGGCAAATCAGCCACGAGAGGAATGACAGATGATGAGTGACGGGGCTCGCTGACGACGGGCTGCGGTTGCCCGTTGCCGGCTTGCCGGTTGCCGACTTGACAGTATGTGTTTAAACACACATACTGTCTGCATGCCGTCGCCACTGCAGACCGAACTCAAGCAGACACGGCCTTTCAAGACGCCGCTCGAAGAAGCGTTCGTGGCGATCATGCGGACCGCCGCGGTGCTCGAGCACACGCTCGAAACGGCGCTCAAGCCGCTCGGCATCACGAGCACGCAGTACAACGTGCTCCGCATCCTGCGCGGGGCCGGACATGACGGCCTGTGCCGCGGCGAAATCGGCGCGCGCATGGTCCGCCGCGTACCCGACGTCACACGGCTGCTCGATCGCCTCGAGGACGCTGGCTACATCGAACGCACGCGCGGTGCGGATCGCCGCTACGTCACGACGCGCATCACGCCGCAGGGGCTCGACGTCCTCGCCGGGCTCGACGCCACCATCACCGCGTTCCATCGCACGTATCTCGGCGCGCTGGTGCCCGATCAGGTGCAGACCCTCCTCGACCTGCTCGCCGAGATCCGCCGTTCACCCACGTAGCGCGAACTGACGAACGGGCTGTAGGGGCGACGCCTGCGTCGCCCCTACATGGCCATCGCTCCATGCGTCCATCTGTTCGACACCTCATTCATCCCATCAATACGAGACCAGGCTCATGACCACTGCCAGCGCATCATCCGTCACCACGTATCAGATCGACCCCGCCCACTCCGAGGCCACGTTCACGGTCCGTCACCTCATCACTCGGGTGCGCGGCAGCTTCACCGACTTCGCCGGGACCATCGCCTTCGACGAGGCCGACCGGGCGCGCTCGACCGTGTCGTTCACCATCCAGGCGGCCAGCATCGACACCAACCAGCCCGATCGCGACGCGCACCTTCGCTCGGCCGACTTCTTCGAGACCGAGACGTACCCCGCGATCACCTTCGCCAGCACCGGGATCGCGTCGACGGGTGGTGACGCGTACGCGGTGACGGGCGACTTCACGATCCGCGACGTCACCAAGTCCATTGCGCTCCCCGTGACGTTTCTCGGCAAGGCCAAGGATCCGTGGGGCAACGAGCGCGTGGCGTTCGAGGCCGAGTACACCATCAATCGCAAGGACTACGGCTTGAACTGGAACGCTGCGCTCGAAGCCGGCGGCGTCCTCGTGGGCGACGAGGTGAAGATCGGCCTGTCGATTCAGGCGATTCCCGCTCAGTGAGTCGCGGCAGTGGGCCAGGGCACCACCCATTCGACCAATGCGTCGGTGGCGGTGCCCTCGGGCCGCACGCCCCCTGACATCTCCAGGTCGGACCACCGCAGCCGTCCGTGCACGCCCCACGGCAGCACGCGAACGCGGCCGGCCGACGGTTCGACGCGCACTTCGACGAAGCTCTGGAAGAACGGCGCCTCGTTCGAGTCGAACAACGCCGACAACCATTCCGCCGTGAACGGCCATCCGTGGAGCGCGCGGATCCACCACCAGGCAGGCCGCTTCCACCACGCGGTCGTCGCGTCGATCTTCGCGGCCACCGCGTCGTAGCGCGGGTAGTGCGCCCACGTCGGCGTCGCCGGATCGTCGGGCCACGCCAGAGACGATCCGAGACTCAGGTAGGCCCCTCCCCCACCATTCACCCAGTGATACATCGTCTCTGCCGGCGCGTCGGAGGGACGTTCGACGTAGTACTCGAGATCGTGCGTGTCGCCCGCCATCGCGATCGCCACGCCATGCCGCCGCAGCAGCGCGTGAATGGCCGCGAATCCCGTGGCGTCGGTATCTGTCGCATCGGCGTGATACCGGCCACCGGCGTAGAACGGGTGTCCGAGCACGACCATGATCGCCTTGCCGCGCGCAGCCGTCAGCGCGTCTTCCAGCCACTGCCACTGCAGCGGATCGACGCGCTGCGCGATGCCTGTGTCCAGCGCGATGAGCGCGAATCGCGCCGTCTGAATCTGGAAGAACGGCGCACGCTGGAAACCGACGGGCACGCGATACTCCGCCGCGAGGTGCTGCGCGCGTGCGATCAGGGCCTCGATGTCGGCGTCGGTGGTGCTGCCGATACCTTCATCGGCTTCGATCCGCGCCCGCATCGCCACGCGGGCGGCCGCTGGTTCGAGAAACGTCGCGGCGAAGCCTTCGAGCGCGTCGTACCAATCGTGGTTGCCAGGAATGGCATAGACCGGCACGCGCACGCCCTTGAACGGCAGCCAGAAGTTCGCCTCGTAATTGCGCATCGCCCCTGCCGGATAGACGACGTCCGACGAGATGACGAGGAACCTGACGCCGGGCTGCGCGGTGGCGGCCAGCAGTGAGTCCTTGAGCACGAGCTGCGACGCATCGCCTTCGCCCGTGTCTCCGATCACGATGAATCCGAAGTCGCCATCGGCGGGGAGTCCCGCGGGACTGACGGCGAACGCCTGCGCGCCGCTGCCCACCGGACGCACGCGCGACACCTCGCGCACCATCGCCTCGCGCCACGTGTCGGTGCGCGCCTCGGCCCAGGAGTTCCAGATCCCGGCGGCCCAGTTCTCGGTGTCGAAGTACCAGCTCATGCCCCACACGGGCACCGTTGCGGCGATCACGGCCGCCGCCGGCAGTCCGATGCGCAGGCCACGCCTGAGAGCCGTCAGTGGTGCGTAACGCATCTGGCGCACGCGCACGGCGAATCGGAGTCGCGCCACGAGCCACAGCCTGGCTGCCCGTTGCGCGGCACGCGCCGTCCGTCCCGCCGGCGACACGAGCACGAGCGCCCACGCAGCACGCTCGAGCGGACGCGTGAGCCGCCGGAACAGCAGACGCGCGGGCGTGACGAGGAACGCGGCAATCAGCAGCGCGATGAGCCAGTCGCCGAGCACGGCGATGGCGGGAGAGACCGTGGCGAGCAGGGATCCGTCAAACCCCATGCGCGCCGCGTGCAGGGCGAACAGCGTGGCGGTGAAGCCGACCACCCACTCGCGATCGTACGGTCCGCGGGCGGCCTCCTCCTCCTCGATGCGATCGGCGATCGCCGCCAGTTCCGGCCTGCCGTGCAGACCGAGGTCGACGAGCGCCGTGTCGCCCGCGTCACGCCAGGCGAGCACCGGTGCGCCAAGGACGTTCCACGCCGATCCGAGGATGCGCAGCGACGCCGTGATCGCCACGGTGAGCCACAGGACGCGATCGCGCAGGATCAGGATCACCAGCGCCACGACCAGATTGCCGACGAGCGGGAAGGCCCACGCGCGCCAGTTCAGCGGCGTGATGCCGCGGAGCGCGGCCTGTCCGCGCCAGGCATGACGCCCCGCGTCCAACAGGAACCACGCGCCGAGGATCGCGACGAACACCTCGGCCACGACGGCGGAACTGTTGAGGACGACGAGGCCGATGAGCGCCGTACCGGCGCCGTCGATCGAAGCCGCCCTGACATCTGCGGCGTGGGCACGCCGGAAGCCGTCGTAGACCTCGAGCAAGCCCGCGACAACGAGGAGTGCGCCAACGCGCGCCATCGCGCTCTCGGCCGCGATCGGCGTGACGAGCGCGAGTGCGGCGAGGACGAACAGCAGGATGCCCACGCCGCGCACGTGGCGCCGCGTGGGCAGGGGTTCGGGGAATGGTGTCAGTGGGCCGGAATCCAACGCGTCTGGCACGGCGGTTCCCGGACCGTCGACGCGACTACGGCAGTTCCCGCAGCCAGATGTTGCGGAAGCTGAGCGGCTCGCTCGGGTCGCCGTGCGCCTGCAGCTTGATCGGCGTGGGGCCGTGCACCTTGTAACTGGGCTTGCCGATGTACAGCGTCTGGCCCGTCAGTTGGTAGCCATTCTGGATCAACACGCCGTTGTGCAGCGCCGTGACGCGCGCGGGCGACTTCAACGACCCGTCGGCGTTGAACGTGGGCGCCGCCCAGATCACGTCGTAGGTGTTCCACTCGCCGGGCTTGCGCATCGCGTTCGCGAGCGGAATCGCCTGCTTGTAGATGCTGCCGGCCTGCCCGTTCGAATAAGTGCGGTTGTTGTACGAATCGAGGATCTGCAACTCGTATCCCCCGTCGCCGCCACCGACCGACGCGAGGAACAGGCCGCTGTTGCCGCGTCCCTGATCCTTGCCCGTGATGTTGGCCGGCACGCGCCACTCGATGTGGAGCTGGTAGTTGGTGAACGACTGCTTCGTCTGGATGTTGCCGACGGGCTTGTTCACGACGAAGACGCCGTCGGCAACGGTCCAGCCGGCGGGTGCGCCATCCTTCGCGTTCACCCAGGCATCGAGGTTCTGTCCGCCGAAGAGCACGATGGCGTCGGAGGGCGGCGCGGCGTCTGTCGCACCAGGCGTGACCACCTTCGGCTCCGGCTCCCACACCTCGGTGTCCTTCGGGCTGGGCTTCTGACCGGGAGCCTGCTCTTGTGCGGCCGCCAGGGGAACGACGAGCAGCGTCACGAGCACGCACGCCGCGGAAACACGAGTTCGCTTGGTCATGGCTCCGCGGAAATATAGCAGCTTCGCCGGGCACTCGCGTTCGCGCCTGCGGCGCTACGGCGCGGTGCGCCAGCAGGCGAGCTCAACGACCGCCGGATGAATCCGGCCGCTGGGGGGCCTGTGTCCGGCATTCGTCATTCGTCATTCCACCCGCATTCCCGGCATTGCGGCATTCCCCGCCCTACCGCTTCTTCGCCGCTCTGCGACGTGGAAGCGAGGCACTCGCAGCGGCCGGGACCACCACGCTGCGGCGGCGCGCCGTGGTCCGCGGCCTGACGGGCATCGGTGCGATCGTCAGCGGGACGAGCGACGCCGGCGTGAGGCGGTAGCCGAAGTCCGTGCCCGGGAATGCGACGGCCAGACATTCGTGGACGTCGCTCGGGTGCGTGCCGCCCGTGAATGCGTGCTTGATCAGGTCGAACGTGTGCAACAGCAGGCCGCCGTGTTCGTCGATGTCGGCATCGAGCAGGTACGTGTCGCGGCCGTCGCGCGTCACACGCGCCACCGAGAACTGCAGGTTCGCCTTCCGCTCCGTCGTCTTGACGCTCGCACCGCGGTCCACGCGAGACACGCCGGGAATCGCGCGGAAGTTGTCGAGGTGCAGCCCGACGGGCGCGAATTTGTACCCTGCGGGCCCGCGCGCCGCCAGATCGTGGACGACCGCCCAGCAGGCCTCGTCCACCTCGGCGATGAACCGCTCACGCGTCGCGAGGAGCAGTTCGCGCACGGAGGCGAACCATGGCCGCTGCGTGCCCGGCACCTTCTCCACGCGCAGACGACCGTAGAGATTGAGCAGGCACTGCTTGGCCAGTCCGCGCGATTCGTCGGAGGCATCGATGGCGTCGAACGCATCACCCGTACACTCGACGGGTGCGGAGAACTGACCGACGCGCAGGGCCGGCGAATCGCCAAGCACCGCGCGCAGTGGATCGAACGGATCGGCGAGGCGGCGCCACGTCGTGAAGGAGGGCTGCCAGTGCGAGGGCCGGCGCGGCAGCATCAACTGCCGCATCGGCGTCACGCGACCGTCGCCGTCCGCCGTGCAGGTCACCGCGCCATCGCGATACAGGCGGGGTGTCACGCGCAGAATCAGCCCCGTCGTTGTCGGCGGCCCGTCCTCGATCGCGAGTCTCACGGGTGCGCCTGCGAGGACCACAGTGGCGCTCACGGTTCCAACGCCGCTGGGCGGGCCGAGTCGCACCTGCACTGTGGGATCGTGCACAGGCACATCGGCCACGTCGTGGATGGCGAGATCGAGCGTCAAGCGCGGCATGCAGCCTCCCCAGCCTCTCCCCCCGGACGCAGGGGCTCTGGAGTGGTCAAACGTCGAACAGCCCCGGATTGCACAGGGTTCCGTCAGCGGGGGTGTCACGTTTCACCGCGTCAGGACCACGAATCCGGCAATGGCTTCACGCCTCGAAAGGTCGTCAATGCGTATCCTGGTCGTCATCCTCTCCGGCGTCTGCGCCCTCGCGGCGTGTACGCGCAACCTCAACGTGTCGTCGATTGCGCCGTCGATCACCGAAGGCGTCTCGCGCCAGGTCGGTCTCGATCTGGACAAGGTGACGTGCCCCGGCGAGACACGTCCTGTCAAGGCCGACGACACGTTCGACTGCGTGGGCGACGTCAAGGGCGGAGGCACGCTCACCATCACCGTCACGCAGACCGACGACAAGGGCAACGTCTCGTGGAAGGTCACGCGTACCGAGGGTCTGCTCGACCTTGCCAAGGTCGAGACGTCGATCGTCACGGGTCTGAAGACACAGGCGCAGGTGGATGCGAAGGTATCGTGCGGCGGCCGCTGGAAGGCGGCCAAATCCGGTGACCGCTTCGACTGCAGCGCCACCGCGCCCGACGGCACGCCCATTCCCATCGGCGTCACGGTGACCGACGACAACGGGAACGTGAACTGGGAAACGAAGTAGCCGCACATCCGGCGGGCACCGGTCAGGCGTTCGTGCTTCAATGAGGCATGCGATGCGCCGCGGTGGTGTTCGCGCTGCTCGCGGGGGTCATCGGCCTCCGCGGGCAGGAGCCAGACGGCAATCGCGCGAAGGATCCCCTGCGTGCAGCGTACATGCGCGCGCACTTCGAGCAGACGATGGCCGTGCACGACGCGATCGTGCGTGGTGATCTCCAGACAGCCAGGACGCAGGCCGCGATTCTGGCCGAGCGCAGTCCTCTGGTGCCGATGCCCGTCGGTGCCGAGGCGTTCCACGGCGCCTTCACGCGTACGGCCCGCCAGGCCGCCACGGCCGCCACCCTGGCACAGGCAGCACAGGCAACGGCGTCGGTGCTCGGACTGTGCGGCCAATGCCATCGGGCGATGCGAGTCACGGCAGACGTCCCGCGCGATGGCGCGCCTGCGACGGCGGACGGGCCCGGCGGCCACATGCAGGTGCACCACGAGGCGGCCACGGCGCTCATCGAAGGACTCGTGGCCCCGTCCGAGTCCCGGTGGGCCTCCGGCGTGCGGCTGTTCGCCACCCCACGCGTGGACGAGGCGCAGGTGCCGGCTCGGATGCGTCGCACGATGCGCGACGCCGAGGCCGCACTCGCCACGCTCGCCGGCAGGGCGACGCAGGCCCAGCGCACCAGGGACCGCACCGACGTCTACGGCAGGATGCTCGCCACATGCGGCGAGTGCCACGCGCGGACGAGGCGATAGGCGCGTGGACATCTTCCAGGCTGTCGTCACGCTGTTCATCATCATGGACCCGCTCGGGAACATTCCGCTGTTCCTGTCGGTGCTCAAGGCCGTGCCTGCCGAGCGGCGGCGCCGCGTGCTCCTGCGCGAGATCGCGATTGCCTATCTCGTGCTGCTCGTATTCCTGTTTCTCGGCAACCAGCTGCTGACGTTTCTCGGATTGACCGCCGAGACCATCAGCATCGCCGGCGGCATCGTGCTGTTCCTGATCGCGCTGCGGATGATCTTCCCCGACGAACGACGTCACGCCGGAGAGGCGCCGCAGGGCGAGCCGTTCATCGTGCCCCTGGCCGTGCCACTGTTCGCGGGGCCGTCCACGCTCGCGGCCGTGCTGCTCCTGCAACGATCAGCCGGATCACAGGGTGGAGCCCTGCTCATCGCGGTGACCGTGGCGTGGGCGATCAGCGGCGGCATCCTGATGTCGTCGACGTTCTTCTACAGGCTCCTGCGCGAGCGAGGGCTCATCGCCGTCGAACGCCTGATGGGGATGCTCCTCGTGATGGTCGCCGTGCAGATGTTCATGAACGGCGTGAAGACCTTCCTCGCACGCTGACGCCACACCCCCCTGTCCTCCATCCCGGCATTCATGTCCGAAAACGGCGTATCTGGCCGTCACCACGATGCTAGGCTGCTCGTGTGTCGACCTCCTCGGTGCCCGCATCGTCACTCGATCCTCAGGTCTGCGAACAGGCGCGGCTGAGCCGTGACGCCCGCTTCGACGGGCTGTTCTACACGGCCGTGACGTCGACGGGCATCTACTGCCGGCCCGTGTGTCCGGCGCCGGCGCCGCGGCCGCGACACATCAGGTACTTTGCCAGCGCGGCGGCCTGCGAGGCAGCCGGATTCAGGCCGTGCCTGCGATGTCGCCCCGAACTCGCGCCAGGCGACGGCGCCTGGCGTCACGCCGACGATGTGGTGGCACAGGGCCTGGCCAGGATCGAGGACGGCGCGCTGACCGAAGCGCCACTGCATTCGCTGGCCGACGATCTCGCCTTGAGCGAGCGACACCTGCGCCGGCTGTTCATCGATCGCCTGGGCGCATCGCCGGCCGGCGTCCACGGGACGCGACGGCTGTTGCTCGCCAAACAGCTCCTCACCGAGACGAACCTTCCCATCCTCGACGTGGCGATGGCGGCCGGCTTCAACAGCGTGCGGCGGTTCCAGACGACGCTTCGTGAGGCGTACGGGCTGTCGCCGCGTGACATCCGCCGCTCGGCGCGCGAGACGGCCACGCCCGATGACGGCCTCGTCCTCCGACTTGCGTATCGTCCGCCTTACGCGTTCGAGGCGCTCCTCGCGTTCCTGCGCGACCGCGCGCTGCCCGGACTCGATGTCGTCACCGCCGACAGTTACGCGCGCGCGTTCATCACGGCCGACGGCCCTGCCTGGTTTCGCGTGAGCCCGTGGGATACGTCCGCCGGGTCGAGCGCTCACGCGCTTCGTCTCGAACTCCACGGGGCACGACCCGCGCTGCTCCTGCCGATCGTCGCGCGCGTGCGACGCATGTTCGATCTCGACGCCGATCCATGGGCCATCGCCACCACGTTGCGCCGTACGCCACGACTGCGCCGGGCACTTGCCCACACGCCTGGCATCAGAGTGCCTGGTGCGTGGGACGGCATGGAAGTGGCGGCACGCGCGCTCATCGGACAGCAGGTCAGCGTGGCGGCCGCCAGGACGCTCGCCACGCGCGTCCTGCATCGCCATGGCACACCGCTACCGGAGCCGTTCCATGCACACGGCTTCACGCACGTCTTCCCATCCGCTTCGACGCTGTCTGACGCCGATCTCGATGGCATCGGCCTGACGCGCGATCGCGCCCGAGCGCTGCGCACCGTCGCCCGCGGCGTGGCCGACGGCACGCTGCCGCTCGCACCGGGTACACCGCTCGACTCCCTGGTGGCGCGATGGACGGCGGTCCCCGGCATCGGCGACTGGACCGCGCACTACATCGCCATGCGCGCCCTGTCGCACCCGGACGCGTGCCCCGCCGGCGATCTCATCGTGCGCCGCGCACTCGGCGACAACGGCGATGCATTGACCACGAGCGCGGTGCGGCGCTTGGCCGAAGCCTGGCGCCCGTGGCGCGCCTATGCCGTGCTCTATTTGTGGAGGACCGCATGACCATCACCCATACGACCATCGACAGCCCCGTGGGTCCGCTCCTGCTTGCCGCCTCCGATGCCGGCCTGCACGCGGTCGAGTTCAACGCGTCGACGCACCCGGTCCTGCGTACGTCCGACTGGCAAGAGGGCTCGCACCCGCTGCTGGACGTGGCGACCGCGCAACTGGCTGAGTACTTCGTCGGCGCGCGCCGGACGTTCGACCTGCCACTCGCGCCTGTGGGGACGCCGTTCCAGACGCAGGTGTGGCTGACGCTCGCGACGATCCCCTATGGGGAAACGATCAGTTACGCGACGCTGGCCACCCGCGTCGGACGTCCCGCCGCATCACGCGCCGTCGGAGCCGCGAACGGGCGCAATCCCCTGCCCATCGTGCTCCCCTGCCATCGCGTGATCGGCACGGACGGCTCGCTGACTGGCTTCGGCGGCGGCCTGCCGACCAAGCGCTTCCTCCTCGAACTCGAAGGCGCGCTGCCGGGCTCGCTGTCGCTCGGGAGCTAGATCCGCGGGATGAATCCCATCGGAAGCGACCGGCAGGCGTCGCCACTCCGGCAGGGCTCTCCGCCCTTCGGCACGCTCAGGGCGACCTGAGCGGAGTCGAAGGTCGAGCCCGGCGCTCATGGGGTGGAGCGTTTCAGTTCCTGCCACTGCTGGTCCTGGAACACGGCGCGCGGATCGAATGACGGGGAGTTGCTGAGGATGTAGCTGCCATCGCCACGGCTCCAGGCCTGGTCGTAGCCGCTGCTCAACTCGACCTTGCCATCGCCGCCCTGCCATGTCTGCACCTCGCGGATCGACTGCACGAACGCCGTGTGCATCCGATCCTGGCTGCTCTGCTGCGCTTCCCAACTCCGCATGTTGGCGTCCATGGCGGCCATGCGCTGTTCGAACCGCTGCGTATTGGCGGCACCCTGCCGCTGGATGTCAGCCATCCGCTGCTGATGCGCGCGCGTGTTGGCCGCCGTCTGCGCGGCGAGCGCCTGCATGCGCTGATGGTGGAGTACGTCCTGCTGCTGGCGCATCCGCGCGAAGTAGCCGTTGATCGCCGTCTGCCACTCCGGGTTGGTGCGATGGCTGGACTTGATGTTGGCGAGGATCGCCTCGGCTTCCGCGCGGCGCGACGCCGGGAAGCGGAGCACGCTTCGCTCGGGCGCGTTGCTGTTGGTCAGCTGCTGTGCCATCCCCGCATACGGATTCACCGTCGTCGTCACGCCATTGAACACGGAGACGAGCGCGATGCCTTCTGTGCCATCGGGCCAGGAGAGGTTCGCGATGACGGCATCGGCCGAGAATTCCGATCGCCCACCGGCGTTGTATTGCGTGAGCGCGGCGTAGTTCTGCCGGATGCCGTCCCGCAGCGCCTGCGTCGCGGGTGCGTTGTCGCGCACGTCGACGATCGTGGCGCCCTGCAACTCACGCGGCACGAACACCTCTCGCAGGTACTGCGTCGCATCGACGACACCGCCCACTTCGCAGCCGCCCTGCTGTTGCGCCATGCGCATCAACTGGAGGTGCGTCGGATCGGACGCCGAACCCCAGACGTGGACGGGCAACACCTGATAGCGGATCGCGCCATCAGGCGACGTCGCACTCCAGCGCGCCCCCACCATCTCGCCGCGACACTCCTGGAGGCCCTTCCACACCACGCCGCCCTCGTGCACCCACCCGCGCGGCAGCAGCACGCTGAACGCTTCGGCCGGCTGCTCGAACCCGGCCTCGTCCATGAAGCGCACGCGCTCCAGCACCGTGTAATCGCGGCCCTCGACGAAGTTCGCGGCTGTCGCAGGACCGGACGACGAGCCGTCGTTCGTCCCGCCGGAATCGCCGTTCCCGCCACACGCCGCCATCACGAGCGTCAACGCGACCGGCACTACTGCAGCAACTGTTCGCATGACAGGAATCCTCGCACCTGACGAACGGGCTGACGTCCGTTCGCTCCATTCTGGAGATGACGCAGTTGGTATGGAGGCCAGGGGTTTCAACCCATGGCGCATCCGTCAGTAGATCGCTCTCGAGCGGATCGTACCGTCGAGAGCGGCGAGCTCCTTGCGCAGCGCCTGCGTGTCGGTGTCGGGACCGGCGTCGATGTCGATCACCACGTAGCCGATCCGCGGGTTGGTCTGCAGGTACTGGGCGGCGACGTTGACGCGATGGTCCGAGAACACGTCGTTGATGCGCGACAGCATACCCGGGCGATTGTGGTGGATGTGGAGCAGCCGGTGCTTGCCGGGATGCCCGGGCAGCGCAACCTCCGGGAAGTTCACCGCCGACAGCGTCGAGCCGTTGTTGCTGTAGGTGAGCAGCTTCTCCGCCACTTCGACGCCGATCGCTTCCTGCGCCTCGGCGGTGCTCCCGCCGATGTGCGGCGTCAGGATCACGTTGTCGAGGCCGCGCAGATCGGATCGGAACTCGTCGCCGTTGGATTCGGGTTCCTGCGGGAACACATCGAGCGCGGCACCAGCAAGGTGATCGGCACGCAGCGCGTCGGCCAGCGCGTCGATCTGCACGACGGTTCCGCGCGACGCGTTGATCAGATGTGCACCGGGACGCATCGCCGCGATCTGCGTGGCGCCGATCATCCCCTGCGTCTCGGACGTTTCAGGCACGTGCAGCGTCACGACATCGGACGCCGAGAGCAGCGCATCGAGCGACCGCACCGCCTGCGCGTTACCAAGCGCCAGGCGCGTCACGATGTCGTAGAACTGCACGCGCATCCCGAGCGCCTCGGCCAGCAGGCCCACCTGCGTCCCGATGTGTCCGTACCCGACGATGCCGAGCGTCTTCCCACGTACCTCGAACGATCCGGAAGGCGACTTGTCCCACTCGCCGCGATGCGCCCGCGCGTTGCGTCGGGGCACGCCGCGTAACAGCATCACCACTTCGGCGATCACGAGTTCGGCCACGCTCCGGGTATTGGAGAACGGCGCGTTGAACACGGGGATCCCCAGGTGCTCCGCCGTCTGGAGGTCCACCTGGTTGGTGCCAATGCAGAACGCGCCGACGGCGATGATCTTCGGTGCCGCCGCGAGGACGTCGGCCGTGAGCTGCGTGCGCGACCGGATCCCGACGATGTGCGCGTCGCCGATGGCGTCCTTCAGGGCCTGCCCCTCGAGCGCGCGCGGGTGCTGATGGACGTTCACGTACCCGTCGGCGTGCAGGGCATCGACGGCACTGCTGTGCACCGATTCGAGCAGGACGACCTTGATGAGCGACTTGTCGAACGATACTGACGCGGAGGCGGCGGCCACTGCCATCCGGAGATCGTCGCTCCCCGTGGCGGCGGTTGTCAAAGGAGCGACGGCCGCCGCGTCAGGCCATCGCCAGGAACTGCACCTTCGGGTTCTCGCGTTCGCAGAACTGGAGGTCCCACTCGGACGGGAACAGCAGCACGCGCCGTTCCTGTCTGTCGGTCGTCGACAGCACGTTGTTCGGGAGCGTGAGCCGAGCGCCAGCGTCGGCCTGGACCCACCGCGCCGCCACGTACGACAGCTTCTCCACGCGACACGCCACGCCGTATTCCTCGCGCATGCGGGCCTCGATGATGTCGAACTGGAGCGCGCCCACCACGCCGAGAATCGGGTACCGCGCGCCGTGCACGGGGAAGACCACCTGCATCAACCCCTCCTCCTCCAGCTGTCGCACACCATCATCGAACTGCTTGAAGCGGACGTCCTGCAGACGCAGGGCGCCGAAGTGCTCGGCCGGGAAGTGCGGAATCGGCGGATAGACGACAGGCGCGCCCGCGTAGAGCGTGTCACCGATGCCGAAGCGCCCCGGATTCACGAGACCGACGACATCGCCGGGATACGCCTCCTCGATGGTCTCGCGATCGCGGCCGAAGAAGCGGCTCGGACGCGACAGCCGTACGGGCGCCTGCAGACGTGTGTTCACCACCTGCATGTCCTTGGTGAGCACGCCGGAGCACACGCGCACGAAGGCCACGCGATCGCGATGCTTCGGGTTCATGTTCGCCTGGATCTTGAAGACGAACCCGCTGAAGTCCTGCCGGAGCGGATCGATGGGACTGCCGTCGGCGTCGGGACGGATCTGGGGGCACGGCGCGTATTCCACGAGCGCGTCGAGGAACGACTCCAGGCCGAAGTTCGTGAGCGCGCTGCCGAAGAACACCGGCGTCTGCGTCGCGGCGCGATACGCGTCGATGTCGAAATGCGTGCCTGCCGCCGCCAGCAGGTGAACCCCTTCGAGCAGTTCATCGCGAGCCTGCTCGCCGATGAGGCCGACCAGTTGCGGATCGTCGGCGCCGGTCACCGTGACGGGCGCCCGGCGTGCGCTCCGCGCGATGCGCTCGTAGAACAGCACTTCGTTGCGGCGCAGGTCGTAGACGCCCTTGAAGCGATCGCCGGTGCCAATCGGCCAGTTCATGGGTGCCGCGGACACGCCGAGCACGCGCTCGATCTCGTCGAGCAGGTCGAGCGGATCGCGCCCAGGCAGATCGAGCTTGTTGACGAACGTCAGCATCGGCAGCTGACGACGGCGGGCGACCTCGAACAGCTTCCGCGTCTGCGTCTCGATGCCCTTGGCCGCGTCGATCACCATCACCACGCTGTCGACGGCAAGCAGCGTGCGGTAGGTGTCTTCGCTGAAGTCCTTGTGGCCGGGGGTGTCGAGCAACGTCACACGGCGGCCGTGCAGCTCGAATTCGAGCGCCGCCGATGTGATCGAGATGCCGCGTTCCCGCTCGATGTCCATCCAGTCGGACACGACATGCCGCTGCGACGCGCGGCCCTTCACGGCGCCCGCCAGCTCGATCGCGCCGGCATACAGCAGCGTCTTCTCGGTGAGCGTCGTCTTGCCGGCGTCGGGGTGCGAGATGATGGCGAAGGTGCGCCGCCGCTCCACTTCGCGCCGCAGCACCTCGGAGACGGCCGGAACGGGAACAGACATCCGACCATTGTGCCTTAACCTCGGCCAGGCACCGGGCACCGGGCGCCGGGCACCGGGCGCCGGGGCGAGGGGCCGGCGGCTTCACCATGGTTGCCATCGACGCGCTGGCGCTGGTGGAGGCTTGCGGGCTAGCATGTCGGCCATCGCATGCTGACACTCACGTACGCGGGCCTGGCGATCGCCGGTTGCGGCTACGTCGCCATCGCGTTGGTCCTCGGCCAGGCCTTCGACATCGACGATGGCGGGGCGGCGGATGGGACGTTCCACATCCCGCTGTTCTCTCCGCTCTCGCTGGCCACGTTCTGCGGGGCTCTCGGGGCGATCGGCCTCGGGGCGATCTTCGGCCTGCAGTTGTCCGATCCCGTCAGCCTGGCTGTGGCCATTCCCGGCGCGTTCGCCTTCACGTACGTGGTCACCTACGTGGCCTGGCGGCTGCTCGCCTCGTCCACGGGCACGCAGACAGTCCGCGAGAGCGATCTCCTCGGCGCGACGGCCGAAGTCCTCACGCCCATCCCCCAGGATGGCCTCGGCCAGGTGGCCGCGATGGTGCGCGGACAACGCCACACCGCGCCTGCTCGCACCCCCGATGGCACGCCCGTGTCGCGCGGCACGATCGTGTCGGTCGTGCGCGTGGCGGGCGCCACACTCATCGTCGAAGGCGATCCCGCCCCAGTACGCAAGTCCTGACGAGAGGCCCCACACGTGCCCGAACTGTTTCTCATCTCCGCTGTCGTCGCGCTGGCCGGCCTGGCGGCGGGCCTGGTCCTCGCCTATCTCGCGTTCCTGCGCAAGGCGGGCCCCAACGAGGTCATCGTCGTATCCGGCCGTGGCCCCGTACGGTTCATCACGGGCGGCGCCGGCGTCGTGGTGCCGCTCTTCTCCACATGGAATCGCCTGTCGCTCGAGATCATGACCCTCGACGTCAACACGCCCGAGGTCTACACCTCGCAGGGCGTGCCCGTGCTCGTGGACGGCGTGGCGCAGATCAAGATCAAGAAGGACGAGCCCTCGCTCCACGCCGCGGCGGAACGCTTTCTCGGCATGAAGCCCGAGGAGATCATCAAGGTCGCGCTCGACACGGTGCAGGGGCACCTGCGCGCCATCCTCGGCACGCTCACCGTCGAGGACATCTACAAGAACCGCGATCAGTTCGCGCAGAAGGTACAGGAGATCTCGGCCGGCGACCTCGCCAACATGGGGCTCGGCATCGACTCGTTCACCATCCGCGACATCCGCGACAAGCATGGCTATCTCGAAGCGCTGGGCAAGCCGCGGATCGCGGAAGTGAAGCGGACGGCGGCGATCGCCGAAGCCAACGCCCTCAAGGAAGCCTCGATCGCGCAGGCGGACGCCGAGCGCGAGACGCGTGAACGCCAGGCCGAAGCGCTGAAGCTCGCGCAGGAAGCGGAAGCACGCCGTGACGCGTTCGTGGCCGAAGCCAACGCCGAGAAGGACCGGCGTCAGCAGGAAGCCGACGCGGCGGCGCGGCGGGCATCGGAGATCGCCAACTACCAGGCCCAGCAGGCGATCGCCGAACAGCAGAGCATGGCGAACCGGAAGCGCGCCGAGGCCGAGATGGCGTACGAGCTCCAGAAGAAGACGATGGAGATCGAGCTCCAGGAACAGGAGATCAAGCGCAAGGAGAAGGAACTCGACGCCACGATCCGCCGGCAGGCCGACGCCAAGCGTTACGAGACCGAGACGCTGGCCGAAGCCGCGCGCAAGCGCGTGGAGACCGAGGCCGACGCCGAACGGGCGCGACTGGAACGCCTTGCCGAAGGCGAACGCGCGCGCGGGCTCGCCGCGGCAGCCGTGTCGCAGGCGCAGGGTGAGGCCGAAGCCGAAGTCGCCAAGGCCCGCGGTCTTGCCGAGGCGGAATCGCGCAAGGCGCAGGGACTGGCCGAGGCGCTCGCGATGGAGAAGAAGGCCGACGCCTGGCAGCGGTACAACGAGGCGGCGGTCCTGCAACTGCTCGCGCCGATCCTCCCCGAGATTGCGCGTGCCGTCGCCGAACCGCTGTCGCGCATCGACAGGATCACGCTCGTCAGCACCGGATCGGGCAACGACGGTCAGGTGTCCACCATCACCAACGAAGTCACGAAAGTGATCGCGCAGATGCCTCCCGTCATCGAGTCGCTGACGGGATTCAAGCTTGAACAATTGCTGTCCAAGGTCGCCGCGCAGAGGCAGGGTTCCGGCACACCCGCGTCGCCTGATGCGCCCGCGTCATCCGACACGTCATCGTGAGGCCGCCCGAGGCCCACCCCACCGGAGGTCGTTCGCGCATGTCCCTGTTCCGTACCACCTGCCTCGCTGCGCTCGCGGCACTCGTCTCCGGCGCCGTCGCGCTGCAGGCCCAGGCACCGCGGCGCGCCACATCGTCGAAGGCCGTCGCGACCGCCACCGCCGAAGACGCACGCATCGCCCGCATCAAGGCGGCCGTGGCCGCCGACGTGAAGTCGCAGGCGATGTTCGATCTCGGCCAGCAGATGAACGACATGGTGTTCAGCTTCGCGGAGCTGGGCTTCCAGGAAGTCGAGACATCGCGCTACCTCACAGGCATCCTCGAGAAGGAGGGCTTCACGATCGAGCGCGGTGTCGCGGACATCCCCACGGCGTGGGTCGCACGCTGGGGTTCGGGCTCTCCTGTCATCGCGCTCGGTTCCGACGTCGACTGCATTCCGCAGGCGTCGCAGAAGCCGGGCGTCGCGTATCGCGATCCCATCGTCGATGGAGCACCAGGCCACGGCGAGGGCCACAACTCCGGTACGCCGCTCAACATCGTCGCGGCGATCGCGGCCAAGCGCGCGATGGAGCGCGAGCGGTTGACGGGCACGATCGTCATCTGGCCCGGCATCGCCGAGGAGCAGCTCGGCACGAAGGCCTACTACGTGCGCGCAGGGCTCTTCAAGGACGTCGACGCGGTGCTCTACAACCACGTCGGCACCAACCTCTCGACGAGTTGGGGCGACGGGCGCATGAGCGGGCTCGTGTCCGTGGAGTACACGTTCCTGGGCGAGTCGGCCCACAGCGCGGGCGCGCCGTGGCGCGGCAGGTCCGCGCTCGACGCCGTGGAGTTGATGAACACCGGCTGGAATTTCCGCCGCGAGCACCTGCGGCTGCAGCAGCGGTCGCACTACGTGATCACCAACGGCGGCGACCAGCCCAACGTGGTGCCGCGCAACGCCAGCGTCTGGTACTTCTTCCGCGAGACCGACTACGACGGCGTGAAGCGCATGTGGGCGATCGGCGATGAGATGGCCAGGGGCGCGGCGCTCATGACCGACACCACCTGGACGTCGCGCGTACTCGGATCCGCATGGCCCGCGCACATGAACAAGGCGCTCGCCGAAACCATGTACGCCAACATCCAGTCCGTCGGCCTGCCTGAATGGTCGGAGGCCGATCTCACGCTCGCACGCGCCACTCAGACCGAGCTCGGCGTGCCCGTCGTCGGGCTCGCGACGACGATTCCGTCGCTGAGCGGGCAGGAGTCGATTCCCGACGGGGACAAGCGCGGCGGCGGATCCGACGACATCGGCGACATCGCGTGGAGCGTGCCGACCGTGTCCCTGAGCTATCCGGCGAACTTCCAGGCGGGACCTGGCCACAACTGGGCCAACGCGATCCCGATGGCCACGCCCATCGCGCACAAGGGCGTGAACGCCGGCGCACAGGTGCAGGCGCTCACCGTGATCGATCTCGTCCTGCGTCCATCGGTCGTCGCGGCGGCGAAGGACTACTTCACGAACGTGCAACAGAAGACGCGCACGTACGAGCCGCTGATTCGTCCGCAGGACCAGCCGGCGACGCACCTCAATCGCGCGATCCAGGAGAAGTACCGCCCGGAATTGCGCAAGTTCTACTACGACCCGAGCCGGTACAAGACGTACCTGGAACAGCTCGGCATCACCTATCCCACGGTGAAGCCGACGAAGTAGGCGCCAGGGGCTGAAGCCCCTGACCTCCATCCTGCTCTTCCAGCCTCACACGCGGTGCGTCCGCGACATATGACAGGCAGGCACCTCGTCCTCCGGGAGCGAGTACGCCAAGATCTCGGCGTATGACGAAAGCGCTCCTTCCTCTTCTCGGCGTCGCCGCGTTGGTGTGCGCGCCACTCCAGGCACGGGCTCAGGCCCAGACCACGACGCGCACGACCCGATCCGCGGCCGCGCCGGCGGCTGTCGATCAACGGCTCGCTGGCCTCAAGGCCGCCGTCGTCGCCGACGTGAAGTCGCAGGCCCTGTTCGACCTCGGCCAGCAGATGACCGACATGGTCTTCAGCTTCTCCGAACTCGGGTTCCAGGAGTTCGAAACGCAGAAGTACCTGACCGGCATCCTCGAGAAGGAAGGCTTCACCATCGAACGCGGCTACGGCGGCATCCCGACGGCGTGGGTCGCGCGCTGGGGATCCGGCAAGCCCGTGATCGCGCTCGGCTCCGACGTCGACTGCATCCCGCAGGCCTCACAGAAGCCGGGTGTGGCCTACAGGGATCCGAACGTCGATGGCGCACCTGGTCATGGCGAGGGCCACAACTCGGGGACGCCGCTCAACATCGTTGCCGCCATCGCCGCCAAGCGGCAGATGGAGAAAGCGAAGCTGCCGGGAACGCTCGTGATCTGGCCTGGCGTTGCCGAGGAAGTCGTCGGCACCAAGGCGTACTACATCCGCTCCGGGCTGTTCAACGACGTCGACGTCGTGCTGTACAACCACGTCGGCAGCGACCTCGTGACGTCGTGGGGTGAAGGCCAGGGCAACGGTCTCGTCTCGGTGGAGTACACGTTCCTCGGCGAGTCGGCCCACAGCGCCGGCGCGCCGTGGCGCGGCAGGTCGGCGCTCGATGCCGTGGAACTGATGAACGCCGGATGGAACGCCAGGCGTGAGCACCTGCGCCTGCAGCATCGCTCGCACTACGTGATCACCAACGGCGGCGACCAGCCCAACGTGGTGCCGCGCAATGCCAGCGTCTGGTACTACTTCCGCGACACCACCTACGAGCAGATCAAGCGGCTCTGGGACATCGGCGACAAGATGGCGCAGGGTGCGGCGCTGATGACCGACACGACGTTCACGTCGCGGCTGCTCGGTTCGGCGTGGCCGCAGCACTTCAACAAGCCGCTCGCCGAGACGATGTACGAGAACATCAAGACCGTGGGTCTGCCGACGTGGACCGATGCCGACGTGACGCTCGCCAGGGCGACGCAGACCGAACTCGGCGTGCCTGTCATCGGCCTGGCCACGAAGATCGCCGAGTTGAAGGGGCAGCGGGAGATCCCAGACGAGGAAAAGCGTGGCGGCGGGTCTGACGACATCGGCGACATCTCGTGGACCGTGCCGACGGTGACGCTGCGCTTCCCCGCCAACTTCCAGGCCGGGCCGGGCCACAACTGGGCCAACGCGATCCCGATGGCCACGCCCATCGCGCACAAGGGCGTGAACCATGGCGCCCAGGTCATCGCACTGACGGTGCTGGACGTGCTGCTGCGGCCAGACGTCGTGGCGGCCGCGCGCGATTACTTCACCAACGTCCAGACGAAGGACCGTACGTACACGCCGCTCATTCGCGAGACCGATACGCCGGCCATCGAACTGAACGCCGACATCATGCAGAAGTACAAGCCGGAGTTGCAGAAGTTCTATTACGACCCGAGCCGGTACAAGACGTACCTGGAACAGCTCGGCATCACCTATCCGACAGTGCGCCCAGCGATGTAAGCGAGGCAGGACGGCCGGGCCCGGAGCCCGGCCCACCGTGACCGATGGAGCGAAGGGGCTTCAGCCCCTTCGTCAGCCGATGAAGAGCGCGTCGTCCTCGTCGCGACCCGATGGGCGACGACGCGTCGTGCGGCCCTTCCTGATCGATCCAACGGCGGCACGCACGGCCGACGCCAGCGCCATGCCCTCGCGCGCGGGGGCGACGACGGCGTTCTGCACGACGGCCAGCGTCTGATCCAGGCGCCGCGCCGCCGACGTGACGGCCACGTCGGCCTTCTCGGCCTGCTGGACGGCCAGCGCGGACAGGCGCGTGGCGTCGGCGCCGATGACCTTCAGCTGCTCGACGAGCGGCTGCACCTGATCGACGAGCGGCTCGACCTTCTCCTGCAGGCGCTTCTCGACGCTCGCCAGCCGGGCCTGCACCCTGCGCGCCGCAATCGCCCCGGCCACGATCGCTCCGACCTGCACGAACGCCATGACGAGCGTCGACACCGCGATGATGGCAAGCCAGACGTTGGAATCGTTCATCTGTGTGTCTCTACAGTCGTTCGGCGTCGGCAACCGGCAATCGGCAAGCCGGCAACCGCAAGGCTGCCGCGAGGGTGATGTTCGGTTGCCGGTTGCCCATTGCCGGTTGCCGGCGCTGTCAGAAGATACTCACCTTGACGTTGAGGTACTTCTTCGGATCTTTCTTGATCTCCGCCAGGAGGCTGCGCAGTTCCGTCGCGGCGGCGTTCATGTTGTCGTAGAGTTGCTTGTCCTGCAGCAGCCGACCCGCCGTGCCTTCACCACTGTTGAGCGAGGTCATCAGCGTGTCCAGGCGCTGCACGACGGAGTCCAGTCGATTATAGAGCGCGTTGTCGGTCAGGAGCTTCCCCGCGGTGCCCTCGCCGTTGCGCAGACCTGCGCTGACGGCCCGCAGGTTCTCCGTGGTGCTCGAGAGCGACTTCGCGAGCGCATCGTCTTTCAGCAGCGTTCCCAGGGAGCCCTTGCCGGCCGCGATCTCGCTGGTCACCTGGTCGAGATTGGCGAGTGCACGCTCGAGGTTGCGCGCCGACGCGGCGTCGTTGAGCAGCGTGCCCGCGGGCCCCTTCGCCTGACGGATCGACAGGAGGACGTCGTTGGCCGACCGCACCACGGTGCTCAACTGGTCGTAGAGTTCGTCGCGCGTGAACATCTTCCCGACGGCGCCCTTCCCCGCCCTGACGTCCTCGATGAGCGCGGCCGCCTGCGCGAGCGTCTCGGTGGCGTTCTCCGCCACGTCGGCGATCTGCCCCGGCGTCTTCGCCGAGCGGATGTAGGCCCAGTCCTCGAGCGGCGTCCCCTGCAGCGACGGCGTGATGTCGACAGCCCCCTCGCCGAGCAGGCTCACCGATCCCACCTGCGCGAGCGAGTGCTCGGTGATCTTGTTCTTCACATCGGGACGGATCCGCAGCACCACCTCGACGACGGCGCCATCGAGGTAGACCTCATCGACGGCACCGACGTTGACGCCGGCGAGCCTGACGAGCGACCCCGACTGGAGGCCCGCGGCGTTGGGGAAGCGCGTCTTGAGGTGATACCGGCCCGAGAACAGGCCTGCATCACCGCCGACGGCGAAAATCAGCATCGTCGCGAGCACGAACGCGGCGACGGCGAGGATGCCGATCTTGAGCTGGGACCAGGCAAGAGAGCGTGTACGTGGCATCGGATCAACTCAGGAACAAACGGAGGTACGGGTCGGTCGACGCGCGCAACTCGCGCGCCGTGCCCTCGAAGTGCACCAGCCCATCACGGAGCATCACGAACTCGGCCTGCTCCAGTTTCTCGGGCGTGGCAGGGACGATGTCGACCCTGCCGTCGTCGCGGCGCACGGCCATCTTCTCGGTCACCCAGAACGCGTCGCGCAACTGGTGCGTCACCATGATGGAACTCACGCCCTCGATGTCGCGCAGCTTCACGATTTCGTCGTCGATCGTGATCGACGTGATCGGGTCGAGGCCGGTCGTCGGTTCGTCGTAGAGCAGGATGCGCGGCTGGAACGTCATCGCACGCGCGATGGCGACGCGCCGGCGCTGGCCGCCCGAGAGCTGCGACGGCATCTTGTCGATGTGCTCCTCGAGTTCCACCCAGCCGAGCACGTCCTCCACGCGCTTGTGGACGTCTTCGAGCGGCGTGTCGGTCTCCTCGTACAGCTTGTAGCCGACATTCTCGCGCACCGTCAGGGAGTCGAAGAGCGCGCCTTCCTGGAACACCATCCCCACATCGTCGCGCACCTTCATCATGTCGGTTTCCTTGAGCTCGTCGATGCGCACGCCATTGACCCAGATCTTGCCGGCCTGGGGCTTCAGGAGCCCGAGGATCAGCTTGAGGATCGTGCTCTTGCCGGCGCCGCTCGCTCCGAGGAACACCTTGGTGTAGCCCGCGCGCAGTTGGAAGCTGACGTCCTTGAGGATGACGTTGTCGCCGAACGCGAGGAAGACGTGCTCGAAGACGATGATCGGCTCGCCGGGCGTCTTCACGCGCGACAGCCGCGTCTCGAGTGGCGTGGGCGTCCCCATGGCTCAGTACAGGAGGCTGATCAACAGCTTGGTGATGATGAAATCGATCACGAGCACCGCGACCGATCCCGCGACGACGGCCTGCGTGGTGCTGCGGCCGACCCCCTGCGTGCCGCCCGTCGTGCGCATGCCCACGAAACACGCGATGCTCACGAGCGCGAACCCGAGGAACACCGGCTTGATGAGCCCCATCCAGATGTCCTGGATGTACAGGCCCATGACCACCGAGTTCCAGTAGACGCTCGACGCCACGTGCAGCTGCGTGACGGTGGTGACCCACGCGCCGACGATGCCGACGAAGTCCGAGATGATGGTGAGAATCGGCACCATGATGACGCCGGCGATCACGCGCGGCAGCGCCAGCTTCCGCAGCGGGTCGGTCCCGAGCGCGCGCAGCGCGTTGAGCTGGTCGGTCACGGCCATCGACCCGAGTTCGGCGGCGATGCCGGAGCCCACGCGACCGGTGACCATCAGCGCCGTCAGCACCGGACCGAGTTCCTTGATCATCGACGCGCTCACCAGCCGCCCGACGACGGACCGCGCGCCGAACTGATCGAGCGTCATCCCCGACTGCAGCGCCAGCACGGCGCCCGTGAACCCGCCCGTCAACAGGACCACCGTCAACGACCCCACGCCGATGGCGTCGAGTTGCTCGACGATGTCGCGGATGTAGATGGGCCGGCTCGTGAGCGCGCGGCCGAGCGCCGCGCACATCCTCACGTACTCCTGCACCTCGAAGAACGCCTTCTTCGCCCCGCCCGTCGTCTTCTCCCAGAATGTCAGGATGATCACGCGCCAGGCGCCTCCACGCCTGCCAGCGCCAGTCCGGGACGACGCAGGGTCCTGATCTGATCGCGGAGCGTTGCCGCCTTCTCGAATTCGAGGTTGGCGGCCGCCGCACGCATCTCGCCTTCGAGACGCGCGATGTGGGCGACCCGTTCGCCTTCGTTGCGGAATGCGAGCGTCCCGCGCTCGACGGGCACCGTCAGGTAGTCCTGCTCCTCCACCGCGCCCATGCCCTCGTCGATCGCCCGACGCACGCTGGTGGGCGTGATGCCGTGCGTCTCGTTGTAGGCCACCTGCACCTCACGACGCCTGTTGGTCTCGTCGAGGCAGCGGCGCATCGAGTCCGTGGTGGCGTCGGCGTAGAAGATCGCCCGTCCGTCCACGTGCCGCGCCGCGCGCCCTACCGTCTGGATGAGCGAGCCCGCGGAACGAAGGAAGCCTTCCTTGTCGGCGTCCAGCACGGCCACGAGCGACACTTCGGGAAGATCGAGCCCTTCACGCAGCAGGTTGATGCCGATGAGGACGTCGAAGGCGCCGCGACGCAGGTCGCGCAGGATCTCGATGCGTTCGAGCGTGTCGATGTCGCTGTGCAGATAGCGGACGCGCACGCCCAGCTCGTGGTAGTACTGCGTGAGATCCTCGGCCATCCGCTTGGTGAGCGTGGTGACGAGCACGCGCTCGCCACGCTCGACGCGCAGGCGAATCTCGCCCAGCAGGTCGTCCACCTGGCCGCGTACCGGACGGATGTCGATCGGCGGATCGAGCAGGCCCGTCGGACGCACGATCTGCTCCACCACCACGCCGGCCGACGATGTCAGCTCGTAGGGGCCCGGCGTGGCGCTCACGAAGATCTGCTGCCCGACGCGCGCCTTCCACTCGTCGAAGTTCAACGGCCTGTTGTCGAGCGCCGACGGCAGACGGAACCCGTACTCGACGAGCACGTCCTTGCGCGCGCGGTCCCCCGCGTACATGCCGCGCACCTGCGGGATCGTCTGATGGCTCTCGTCGACGATCGTGAGCGCGTCCTCGGGCAGGTAGTCGAGCAGCGTCGGCGGCGGCGCGCCAGGCGCGCGGCCCGTGAGGTGTCGCGCGTAGTTCTCGATGCCGTGGCAGTACCCGATCTCCTGCATCATCGCCAGGTCGAACATCGTGCGCTGGTGCAGGCGCTGCGCCTCGAGCAGGCGCCCCTCCTGTTCGAGCTGCGTGCGACGTTCGACCAGTTCCGCCTTGATGGTCTCGATCGCGAGCTTCGTGCGATCGCGCGACGTGACGAAGTGGCTCTTCGGGTAGATGGATACCCTGTCGTGCCGCCTCACGGTGCCGCCCGTCAACGGATCGATCGTCGCGATCTCGTCGATTTCGTCGCCGAACAGCTCGATGCGGATCGCGTGCTCGTCGTACGACGGGTAGACCTCGATCACGTCCCCGCGCACGCGAAAGGTGCCGCGTGCGAAGTCGGCGTCGTTGCGCTCGTACTGGATCTCCACCAGCGTGCGGAGGATCGCCTCGCGCGCGATGGCCTGCCCGCGTTCGAGCGGCAGCTTCAGCCCGTAGTAGGCCTCCGGCGATCCGAGACCGTAGATGCACGAGACGCTGGACACGATGATGACGTCGCGCCGCTCGAAGAGCGATCGCGTGGCCGAGAGGCGCATGCGATCGATCTCCTCGTTGATGATCGCCTCCTTCTCGATGTACGAGTCCGTGGCCGGCATGTAGGCCTCGGGCTGGTAGTAGTCGTAGTAGGACACGAAGTACTCGACGGCGTTGTGCGGGAAGAAGCGCCGGAACTCCTGGTAGAGCTGCGCGGCAAGCGTCTTGTTGTGCACCATGACCAGCGCCGGGCGATTCACGCGCGCGATGGTCTGGGCCATCGTGAACGTCTTGCCCGACCCCGTCACGCCCAGCAGCGTCTGGAACCGGTCGCCGCGTTCGAGGCCGCTGACCAGTTCGTCGATCGCCCGTGGCTGGTCGCCTCGGAGTTCGAAGGACGAGACCAGTTCAAAGCGATCGGATGTGGATGGCATGAGGGCGAAGGCGCAACGAATCCTGCGGATCGTACCACCCTCCGCACATCACGCGGCCGCCGAAGACGGCAAGCGCCGCTTACTCGGGACGGGCCGCGATCGACTCCTGACGCAGGAGCGCGAAGTACCCCTTGCGAGTGCGGATCCGGGCCGACTTGAGGTCCGTCCGGTTGAGCCGCACGTCGAGCGTGCGCCAGGTGCCGTCGTTGGCCTGATTGCTCGACACGTAGCCGAGGAGGTACCGGCCGTCCACGTCGGCCTGGATCTGCCGGTAGGCCTGATCGATGTCCTGTCGCGAGGTCGGGAAGAAGGCCAGGCCGCCTGTCGCCTCGGCAAGCTGCGTGAGCCGCATGCGCTGTTCGAGCTTCTCGCGCGAGCCCTGTCGCTCCAGGAATCCCACCACGTACACGGTGACGTCCGACGCCTTGAGGGCCGTCAGCGCATCACTGAACGACATGACGCTGCGCGTGTCACCCCCGTCGGTATACGCCACGACGACCTTCTCGCCGGACTGGAACGCCGTGCCCTCGAGATACACGCCGAGCGCATCGTAGAGCGCCGTCCAGCCGTCGGGCTTGCGCGTGCGCAGGCGCTCCACGAACCGCGGGAAGTCGGCCGCGCCGAAGCGGGCCACGCGGACCTCGGTGTCGAAGTCCACCAGCGTGATGTCCTCGGCGCGCTGGAGCATGTTGCAGAACTTGACGGCGGCGCTTCGCGCCATCGCCAGATCCGTCGCCATGCTGCCCGAGGTGTCGAACAGGAGTCCGATGTGGAGCGGCGGCCGATCGTCGGCCACGTCCGCCGCGTCGACGCCCTCGCCGGGCCCACCCGTGGCAAACAGCCGGAGTTCCTGTGGTCGGCCGTCCTCGAAGATCGTGAAATCCTCGCGCGCAAGCGTGGCCACCGGCTGGCCGGCCTTGTCGACCACGGCCACGCCGACCCGCACGGTCTCGACGCCGCTGCGGAAAATCTCCTGCGCCATCACCGGCGCAGACCAGGCCCACATGAGTAGTGCTGCCGCCGTCACGAGACGCGCCATGCCATCCCCCGTCGCCACCGGTCCGTCCCCGTGGCGCGCGCCGCGCGGCCGGAGACGGCTCCCTTCGGAAATCCCGCTCAGGATACACCCACACGATGGGGATGCGGACTCCCGCGAGGTCGGGGCGTATACTTGTGGTTTGGCCCGTGGGGGTCGCCGCATGGCACGCTCCCGCTCACACGCATGAAGTGCCTGGCCGTCTGTCAGACCGACCTCGTGATGCGCGCGCTCCACGCCGCGCTCGGCTCGACCTTCGACGTCGAGTTCCTTGTCGACAACCGGCAACTCGCGCGACGCCTCGGCGAGGAGGGCCTGAAGATCACGGCGGCCGACTGCTCGCGCTGCGACTCTTACGTCAAGGCCGACCTGGCCCCGAGCACCTGCGTCATCATCGAGGACACCGGCAAGCGGAGCATCAAGCGCCTCATCAGTGCGGTGCGCGACGCCGGCGGGACCCTGACCTACGTCGTCTCCACGGGCGCCAGCACGAAGCGGGCAGACGAGGCCAAGACCGCCTTTCCCGACATCTTCACGCTGACGCTCGGTGACCTGCTGGGGCCGCAGCTGCACGGCGAACTCGAACGCAGCGCGACACGCGCGCGCGTGCTGCAGTACCAGCGCTTCTTTGCCGACGCCGACCGTGTCCTGATCCTGCTGCACAACGAGCCGGACCCCGACGCGATGGCTGCAGGACTCGCGTTGCGGAACCTGCTCCGCCGCACGAAGACCACGGCGATCATCGGCGCCATCCACGGCGTGAGCCGCCCGGAGAACGTGCGCATGGCGCACCTGCTCGACATCCAGGTCGAGAAGGTGACGCCGGATCAGTTCGCGAGCTTCGGCCGCGTGGCCACCGTGGACGTGCAACCGCACTACTTCGGCGGCCAGCTCCCACACGTGGATATGGTGGTGGACCACCATCCGGAGCAACCGGGCTACAGCGCGGTGTTCAAGGACATCCGCGCCGACTACGGGTCGACGTGCACGATCCTCACCGAGCACCTGCGCGCCGTGGACATGAACGTCTCCGAGCGCGTGGCAACGGCGATGCTGTACGCGATCAAGTCCGACACGCTGTTCTTCGCGCGCCACACGAACCGGCAGGACCTCGACGCGTTCACCTACCTCTATCCGCTGGCCGATGCCGCGCTGATCCGCAAGATGGAAGGCGCCGACATCACGCTGGAGCGCCTGCACACGGTGGTCAAGGGACTCGCCGCGAGCGACATGCGCGGCGACCTGTTCTTCGCGAGCCTGGACGAGGTGCCGCGCGAGGACTTCATCACCTACACCGCCGACTTCTTCCTCCAGGTCGAGGACACCAAGTGGACGTTCGTCACCGGCATCGTCAACGACATGCTGGTGCTGTCGGTGCGCAACCTCGGGTACTCACGCAACGCCGGTGAGTTCGTGCGCAGGTACTTCGGCGACATCGGCAGCGCCGGCGGTCACCGTGCGATGGCCAAGGCCGTCGTCCCCTTCGCCGCCTTCGCCAAGCGCCACGGTGCCAGAACGCCCGCCCAGATCAACGCCGCCGTGGCCGCCATGGCCGAGCAGTTCATTCACGACACGCCCGCCGGCAAGAAGGACGAACAGAGCAAGAAGGAAGAACCGAAGGCCGCACTCGTCCCGTGAACGGCGCTACCCCAACGCCTGGTCGACGTCGGCGACGAGATCGTCGACCCCTTCTATTCCCACAGACAGCCTGACCATGCCGCGTGTCACGCCGGCACGCGCGAGTTGATCGTCAGTCCAGCCGTACTGCGACGACAACACCGGCAGGCTGCACAGGCTCTCGACGCCGCCGAGGCTCGCCGCGCGCTTGAAGACGGTGAGGCGATCGAAGAACCGCGCGGCAGCGTCGAAGCCACCCGCGAGATCGAGCGTGACCATGCCCCCGAATCCGCGCATCTGCGCGGCGGCAATGGCGTGATCCGGATGACTCGCGAGACCGGGATACGACACGGCGGCCACGCGCGCGTCGCCCTCGAACGCCCGCGCGAGCGCCAGTGCGTTGGCGTTGTGCCGCTCCATGCGCACGTCGAGCGTCTTGAGGCCGCGAGCCACGAGTGAGGCGGCGCCGGGATCCATCAGCGCGCCCACCAGCTTGCGTCCAGGCAGGAGACCGTCGATCAGAACGCGCGAGCCCATCACGGCCCCGCCCGTCACGTCGCTGTGTCCGTTCAGGTACTTGGTGACGCTGTGCATCACCAGGTCCACGCCGAGCCTGAGCGGGCGCTGGTTGTACGGGGTGGCGAACGTGTTGTCGATCACCGACGTCACGCCGGCCGCACGACACGCCGCCGCCACGCGTGCGATGTCGAGACACCGCAGCGTCGGATTGATCGGCGACTCGAACCACACCAGCCGCGTCTGCGGTCCGATGACGAACGTCGGATCGCGCATCTGGTCCAGTTCCACGAACCGCGTCGTGACGCCGAACCGCGTCAGGAACGACTGCAGCAGGTGGAGCGTGCCGCCGTAGATGGCCGCGCTGCACACCACCTCGTCGCCCGCAGACACGAGGCTCATGATGGTCGTCGCCACGGCGCCCATCCCCGACGAGAAGACCATCGCGGCTTCGGCGTCTTCGGCTTCAGCCAGCTTCATCTCGAGCGACCGCAGCGACGGGTTGTCGTACCGCGTGTAGAAATAGCGATCGGTGCCGCCCTCGATGTAGGCCTGCACATCGCGCGTCGACTCGAAGACGAACGTGGTCGTCTCGTAGACGGGCGTCGTGAGCGGACACGCCCCCGGCATCGCCCCTTCGGCCGTGTGGATCAGACGTGTGGAAAGCGCCGGACGAGTCATGTCAGCGGGAGATCGTCCCCAGGGGCGATGGGTGCGAGGGGAGGCTGATCCAGCCCCTCCGCGCTGCCACCGATGACCGGGACGATGAACTGGGCGTACGCGTCGTCGTAGCCGCGGCGGACGAGCTCGTCGAGGACGGCGTGCCGATCGGATCGGGCGTCGCGCGTGCCAGCCATGTCGAAGGGGCCGAGCGGATTGTGCACGGGCTGCACGTGATACACGGTCGTGAAGCGATCGAAGAACGCCGTGGCGCCGTCGCGCACGCTGGCGCTCTCGTGCGCGGCGATGGCCTGCCCGAGCCAGGCGCGCGGCGAGGCGCGGCGCGCGGTGAGGCCGTGCGGCCCAGGCAGGGGCGACGCGGCACTCACGAGAATCACCTGCTCCGCTCCCGCGGCCGAGACTTCTTCCAGCAGGCGGATCAGCGACTCGGGTCGATCGGTGACCATGTGCGTCTCGCCGCGCCAGGCGCTATCAAGCGGGAACGTCAGCGCGTGCGGCTCGGCGGCGAGCGGCACGGCGAGCGACGCGCTGAGGCCGTCCATGGCGAGATCGCGGCCCGCGCCGAGCAGGTCGATCACTTCCGCGACGCGCACGCCCGCCGCATCCTCGGTGAAGAAGCGGCGCCGCCACGGTTCCTGCAGCGCGGCGAAGACGAGATCACGGCGCGCATCGAGGTCGTGCGCCACCACCAGCAGTTCCGCGGAGCCGGGCTGACCGAGCCCGTCGGCGATCATCTCCACGTAGCGGCGACTGAGCTCGCGGCGATCCGTGGTCCGCGAGCCGCCCGCGGCGGGTCCGGTCCAGAGCGCCTGCGCGAAGTGCGCCACCGCGCGATGGGCATCGAGTGGTGCCCCGAGCGCGATCCACCACGGCGGACCATCCCAGCCACGGCGGCCCTGTCCGCGCGTGCGCAACACGTATTCGCCGGCGAGGAACAGCGCCGCCGCCAGCAGCGACAGCACCGCCACACGCGGGATCACCTGCGCGAAGAGCGTGTGGCTGAACGTGGCGGCAATCGTCTGGACGAAGAGTGCCGCGATGCGCCCGTCGCGATCGAGCCCCGTCAACTGGACGGCATACGCGAGCGGGTACAGCAGCATCGCCAGGACCTGCACCAGCACCGGAATGGCGAGCACGCAGAAGGACGCGGCGAGGGCCCAGCCGAGCACGCGCCACGACAGGCGCCAGCCGTACAAGGCCGCGGGGCGCGCGCCGCTCCAGGCGCCGGACGGCTGCCACAATCGCGTGCCACCGTCGATGGCCGCGAGCATCGCACTCACGGCACCCATGCCGCGGCCGGCCACGAGGTCGACCTTCACGCCCGCTTCGGCGAGCGCCTTCATGACGCCGGCGTGATAGGCACCCGCCGATCCCGTGCCCGTGAACACGAGTGCCGTGCGCAGGCGCGGCGCGTAGGGCGGACTAGTCGTGGATGGTGACGAGTTTGACGAGCTCGAAGATTCGCTGGCCATTGGGGGTGGGCACGGTGACATCGTCGCCCTCTTCCTTGCCGAGCAGGGCGCGGCCGATCGGGGATGCCGTCGAAATCAGTCCCTTGGCGGCATCGGCGTCTTCGGGCATCACGAGCTGATACACGACCGTCTCGCCGTTCTCGCGCAGCGTCACCGTGGAGCCGAACGCCACACGGCCCTGCGGGATCTTGTCGAGGTTGATCAGCGAGATGTCGGCCATGCGCTTCTTCAGCATGCCGATGCGCGCCTGCAGGAACGTCTGGCGTTCCTTGGCGGCCTGGTACTCGGCGTTCTCGCGCAGGTCGCCGAGCTCTCGGGCACGCTGGATCTCCTTCGGGAGCTCGGTCTTGAGCTCACGATCCAGAGCGGAGATCTCGTCCTCGAACTTGCGGAGCAACTGCGCTTTGACTTCTAACACTGCGGCGATCCAGGCGATGGCATGGCGGGTCCACGCAGGCCCACCATGAGCCTGCCAGCCCGCGTCAGTTGGGCCAAGCGACGCCGAAATCTTACCATAGGGGTTCGCGCGATCCGCGCGGGCCAACCATGACCGATCCCACGATCACCAGCCGCCGACACCCGGTCGTCGCGCGGTGCCGAGACGCCGCCGACGGCCATGCCGGCGAGCACCTGCTCGATGGTCCACACCTGGTGACCGACGCCCTTGCCGCGGCGCTCCCGCTGGCGTTCGTGCTGGTTGCCGAAGGTGCCGACGCGCGACAGGAGACCGCGGCGATCGTCGACCGTGCACGAGTGGCCGGCTGCCTGATCCACCGTGTCACGCCTGCCGTGCTCGATGCCGCGAGTCCCACACGCACGCCGGCCGGCATCCTCGCACTCGTCACACTCCACATGCGCGACATACAGGACCTGCTCTTCCCTGCCCCCGCGCTCGTCACCGTGGCTGTCGACGTGCAGGATCCCGGTAACCTCGGCACGCTCATTCGCAGCACGGAAGCCGCTGGTGGCACGGGCCTCGTCGCGGCAGGCCACAGCGCGCATCCGTTCGGCTGGAAGGCGCTGCGCGGTTCGATGGGCAGTTCGCTTCGCCTGCCCATCGCGCGCGCGGCCGACACACGCGGCGCACTCACCGCCCTACGCGACGCCGGCCTGCATCTCGTCGCCCTGGCCGCTGACGCGCCCACGTCGCTGGACGATGCGGATCTGAGTGGACCAGTGGCGGTGCTCGCAGGTTCCGAAGGCGCGGGGTTGTCGACCGAGGTCGCGGCGCTGTGCGACGTGCGCGTACGC
The DNA here is from genome assembly GCA_020845575.1 of Acidobacteriota bacterium. Lineage (NCBI taxonomy): Bacteria > Pseudomonadati > Acidobacteriota > Acidobacteriota bacterium. Next base: position 104,030 of record JADLFL010000018.1, read on the forward strand.
ATCCCGATGCACGCGGGCGTGGAGTCGCTCAACGTCGGCGTCGCGGCGAGTCTGGTCCTCTTCGACGTCGCTCGCCGCCGGCGTTCACATCAGGAGTTCGCGCGTGAGTGAGCCCACGTTGTTCGAATCCGCGGGCGATGCGCCGGATTCGCCGCGACAGACGGGACATGTGCCCCTCGCCGACAGGATGCGTCCGCGGACCATCGACGAGATCGTCGGCCAGGATCAGGTCCTGGCGCCAGGCCGTCCGCTGCGCGAGGCGATCGATCGCGACGTCCTCCAGTCGGTCATCCTCTGGGGACCGCCTGGAACGGGTAAGACGACACTTGCACGAGCGATCGCGCAGGCGACCGCCGCACGCTATGTGGCGTTCAGTGCCGTGCTCTCGGGCGTGAAGGACGTCAAGGATGTCATGACGACAGCGGCGTATTCGCGACGGCGCGACGGCACGCGCACGGTCGTCTTCGTCGACGAGATCCATCGCTTCAACAGGGCACAGCAGGACGCGTTCCTCCCTCACGTCGAAGCCGGCGACATCGTGCTGATTGGCGCGACGACGGAGAATCCGTCGTTCGAGGTGAACGCGGCGCTGCTGTCGCGATCGAAGGTGTTCGTGCTCCAGCCGCTGACGCCTGACGCCGTGGTGACGATCCTCGACCGCGCTCTGCACGACAGCGAACGCGGGCTCGGCGCGGCGGGCATCGAGGTCGAGGACGGCGTGCTGCAGGCCATCGCGGTCCACGCCAACGGCGACGCACGCAGCGCGCTCAACCTGCTCGAACTGGCGGCAAGCGTGGTGCCGGACACGCAACCGCGCGTGCTCGCGCGCGCGCTCCTCGCGCCGCTCGTGGCGCGACGCACGCTGCGGTACGACAAGAGCGGCGAGGAGCACTTCAACCTCATCTCGGCCCTGCACAAGTCGCTCCGGAACAGCGATCCCGACGCCGCCCTGTACTGGCTGGCGCGCATGCTCGACGCCGGCGAAGACCTGATGTACGTCGCGCGACGACTCGTGCGATTCGCGTCCGAGGACGTGGGCAACGCGGACCCACAGGCGCTGGTGGTCACGGTCGCGGCGCAACAGGCCGCGCACCTGCTCGGCCTGCCCGAAGCCAACACGGCACTCGCGCAGGCGGCGGTATATCTCGCAACGGCGCCGAAGAGCAACGCGGTCTATGCGGCCTACAACGAGGCCGCCGAGTCTGCTCGTCGCGACGAGGCCGAACCCGTCCCGCTCCACCTGCGCAACGCACCGACGCGGCTGATGAAGCAGCTGGACTACGGCAAGGGCTACGAGTACGCCCACGACGCCGCTGATGCCGTGACCGGCATGGACTGCCTCCCGCCCGCCCTCCAGGGCCGCCAGTTCTATCGCCCGACCGATCGCGGCTTCGAGAAGGAGATCGCGAGGCGACTGGAAGGCTGGCGCGAGATCAAGCGAAAACGCCGCGCCCCCACCGACACCGAGCGCTGACCGCTGTCGCCCAGACTCCTCTCGACGCGAGACGGCGTAAGATGACTGCATGACGAGAATCGCGGTCGACGTGCCAACAGACATCGCGAAGCGTCTGGAGTCGGCCTGGCGCGACGTGTCGCGTGGGACGCTCGAAGCGCTCGCAGTAGAGGGTTACCGTGACGGAACGCTGAGTCGGGAACAGGTCGGGAGGATCCTCGGGTTGTCGTTCGGAGCGACCGAGGCGTTCCTGAAGGCACGTCAGGCGTACCTTGCATATGACGGGGACGACCTCGAGAAAGACCTCCAGGGACTTCGCCAGCAGCTCGGCTCTCGATGATCGTTGTCTCTGACACGTCCCCGATCAACTACTTGGTATTGATCGAGTGCCAGGAACTGCTTCCGACGCTGTTCGAACGGGTCCTCATTCCAGAGGCCGTTCGGCGCGAACTGCAGGACAGCGAAACGCCAGAACCAGTCAGACAGTTCATCGCAGCCGGTGCGGACTGGCTTGAAGTCCGACCCGCGCCAGATATTCCCGCCACTCTCACACATCTGGATGCGGGCGAACGCGAGGCCCTCGCGCTGTCGTTGAGCGTCGGAGCCGATTTCGTGCTCATCGACGAGCGGCCTGGACGGCAAGCCGCCGAAGCGCACGGGCTCGAGGCCTACGGAACACTCGGTGTCATTCTGGTTGCTGCCCGACGGAGGTTGATCAATGCGGATGAGGCACTCGACCGTCTGCAGAAGACCAACTTCCGCGTCTCGCCGCGCCTGCTCAGAAGCGTGCGTGAAGACGCGTCGAACCGCCAGCCGGAGATCTGACGTGGCCCCACCGACGCGGAACGCTGGCCGACTTTACGGAGGCGTAGGCGTCGGACTTGTCCGACGCACGGCAAGAAACAAGGATCTCGAAGAGATGGAGAGTGGCGAGTGAATCCTGGCGGGCCGTTTGTGCGGGCGGCGATCCGACGTGGCGTGTTGACCGCGTGGTTCGTGGTGGCGCTGGGCGGCGCGGCGTGGGCGCAGAAGTCCGAAGGACGACTTGCGTTCGAGGCGTTCGACGCGTGGCGGACGCAGCCAGTCCATGCGTCGCTCTCGTGGGACGACACGCTGCGGCTGTATCGACAGCAACTCCTCGATGACGGGCTCACACCCGACCAGGCAGACAGGACATTGCGGTTGGCGCTCGCGCACGACGAAGGTGTCCTGTACGACCGCGTCTACACCGCGCAGCAATCCGAGTTCAGGCTCGAGCCGACGGCGCTGCTCGTCAAGGCGGTGGCTGGACTGAAGCCAGGGAAGGCACTCGACGTGGGTATGGGCCAGGGCCGCAACGCCCTGTTCCTGGCCGAGCGAGGGTGGGACGTGACAGGGTTCGATGTGTCGGCGGTTGGTCTCGCGACGGCGCGGGATGTGGCCGCGGCGCGCGGTCTTTCCCTGCGCGCCCTGCAGATGTCGGACGAGGAGTTCGACTTCGGCACGCAGCAGTGGGATCTCATCGCCGTGCTGTATGCGATCGAGAAGCGCAGCGTGTTCCGCGTGAAGAACGCCCTCAAGCCGGGTGGCCTCGTGGTGGTCGAGGGCGCGCACCGCGAGGTCAGCGGTGGTGAGTGGGAGTTCGAGACCAACGAACTCCTGCGCATCTTCGATGGCTTCACGATCCTGAAGTACGAAGACGTGATGGACAGCTACGACTGGGCCCCGGAGAAACAGCTCCGCATGGTCCGCCTCGTCGCCCGGAAGCCGCATTGACCGCCTGCCCGGCTCCTACCTCCAATCGCAGCGTGTCCGGTTGCCCGTTGCCGGTTGCGGGTTGCCGGTCTTCAGATCCTCTCGAAACGCTTCTCGATCTCGCGGCGCGTGAGTCGCAGCATGACGGGGCGGCCGTGGGGGCAGACGGTGGAGTACGCCGTGGCGTGCAGTTCGTCGAGGATGAACTGCATCTTCTCGAGCGGCAGCGGATCGTTGGCCTTCACCGCGGCATGACACGCCATCGTTGCCGCCAGGTGCTTGAGGACATCGTCCACGCGGCCGGCCTTGTCGAAGCCGTCGAGATCCTGGCCGAGCGCGCGCAGGGCCGGCTCCACGTCGCCGAGGCCGATCAACGCCGGCATGGCGCTCACGCGGACGGACTTGCCGCCGAAGGGCTCCACGTCGAATCCCAGTCGCTCGAGGTCGTTCGCATGCGCTTCGATGCCGGCCAGCTGCGCGGGATCCATCTCGAAGACGAGCGGCGTGAGCAGACGCTGGCTCTGCAGGCGGCCCGACGACAGGCGCTCATAGATGCGCTCGTACAGCACGCGCTCGTGCGCCACGTGCTGATCGATGATCGCGAGGCCATCCTGATCGACGGCGAGGATGTACGTGTGCCGGAACTGACCGAGCGGCTTCATCGGCAGCAGCGTGTCGGCAGGCGGCGGCAGCGCGCCAACGCCCACTGACAACGCGTCAGTGGTCGTCGACGCCGCCTCGCTCGTTTCCGAAACGCCACGCTCCCACGGAGCCAACGGATCGCCCTGCGACGAGGCCGCACCAGGATGTGGCTGCCCGTCGGCACTCCCCTGCGCAACGGGACGCCACGGTTCCTGCCTGAACGTCGGGTCCGGACGCAGCACGCCGGGCAGCATCGGCATCGCCGGCAGCGCGATGGGCGCGACCGACGCCTGAAGCCGCAGCTCCGGCGCGGGACCGGCGCCGAGCGCATCGCTCAACGCGCGGCGCAGTACTTCGTGGACGAGGCTCTGTTCGAGGAAGCGGACCTCTGCCTTCGTCGGATGCACGTTGACGTCGACACGCTCGGGGGGCATCTCGATGAAGAGATGCACCTCGGGGCTGCGCTCCTTGACCGTCGCCACGGCATACGCCGCCTGGATCGCGTGCGCGATGGTCTTGTCGCGGACGATGCGTCCGTTGACGTAGATGTTCTGCGGCCCGCGTCTGGGCCCCTGATCGGCGAGCGGCGCGATGTACCCATGGACGCGTAACCCGCCACCTTCGCGTCGCACTTCCACGAGATCGGGCCGCGCCTGGTAGACCTGGTAGAACCGTTCCGCCATGTCGCTGGCGGGTGGGCAATCGAGCAGCCTGCGTCCACCGCTCGTCAACGTGAAGCCGACCGACGGCGAGCCCAGTGCGAGCTGCGTCATGAGCTTGGACACCTGCGCCGCTTCAGCGGACTCGGCCTTCAGGAATTTCCTTCGTGCGGGCAGGTTGTAGAAGAGGTCTCGCACCTCGATGGTGGTGCCTTCCGGCGCGCCCACGTCATGCGACGCCGCGAGCTGTCCGCCGTCGATGCGCAGCTCGAATCCCGTCAGCGCCCCACGCGCACGCGTGCGCAGCGTGAAGTGCGAGACCGATGCAATGCTGGGCAGTGCCTCGCCGCGGAACCCCAGCGTACGAATGCCGTCGAGGTCCTCCGCGACGCGGATCTTGCTCGTCGCGTGCCGATGCACCGCAAGGCGTGCATCCTCCGGCGACATCCCCTCCCCATCGTCTTCGACGCGGATGAGACCACGTCCACCCTGTTCGATGGCAACGACCACGCGACGCGCCCCGGCATCGAGCGCGTTCTCGACCAGTTCCTTGACGACCGAGGCGGGGCGTTCGACGACCTCACCAGCCGCGATCTGGTTGGCGAGAGCGGGAGGAAGAATCGCGATTCTCACGGTGCGGGCGCCGGGTAGGACCTGAGAGAGCCTGGCGTGGCCGATCTGCCGGACAACTTGTCCACCGCAGCCCGCAGGGCGAAGGTGGAAGTCCGGCAGCGACGACTGTCTCAGAGGAGCGAGCACGATGCCCGCCCCTCTGTGAAACAACCTACTTACGCGATGCCGCGATGGCCGCCTGCGCCGCCGCGAGCCGCGCGACGGGCACGCGGAACGGCGAGCAGCTCACGTAGTCGAGTCCGAGCACGTCGCAGAACTTGACCGAGTCAGGCTCGCCACCGTGCTCGCCGCAGATCCCCAGCTTGATGCCCGGGCGCGTCTGCCGTCCCTTCTCGACGGCGATGCGCATCAGCGCGCCGACGCCAGACTGGTCGATGGTCGCGAACGGGTTGCGCTTGACGATCTCGGCTTCCTCGTAGTGCGGGAGGAACGAGCCCGAATCGTCGCGCGACATGCCGAGCGTGGTCTGCGTGAGGTCGTTGGTGCCGAACGAGAAGAATTCCGCCGTCTCGGCGATCTCGTCGGCCGTGATCGCGCCGCGCGGCACCTCGATCATGGTGCCCACGCTGTAGGCGATCGTGGTCTTGCGCTCGGCCTGCACCTTGCGCGCCACCTCGTGGACGATCGCCACCTGCAGGTCGAGTTCCTTCTTGAAGCCGACGAGCGGGATCATGATCTCCGGCTTGGCCTTGTAGCCCTTCTTGTTGGCGTCTGCCGCCGCCTCGAACACCGCGCGCGCCTGCATCGCGGTGATCTCGGGATAGCGGATGCCGAGACGGCAGCCACGGAAGCCGAGCATCGGGTTGAA